>NZ_JBNKWF010000011.1:0-102344 GCF_050299635.1 Altererythrobacter sp. | reverse complement strand
GCATCTTCGCGTCCCTTCGACAGCCTCAGGATATGCTTCGCGTAAAACCAAAATAGCGTCGAGCTAGCCGAGGGTGCCCTTCCACCCCCGCGCTGCGCGCGGCGGTCCCCCTCCCCGAGCAAGCTCAGGGAGGATCTACTCCTCCCCCATCCTTAGCGCGGCGATAAACGCCTCCTGCGGAATTGAAACATTCCCATACTCCCGCATCCGGGCCTTGCCCGTGAGCGCGACAGCTCGATCCCCCGGATCGAGCGTAACGCTCACTCTGCTTATCCAGCAGCTATTCTTCGCCCATGCGCAAAGCAGCGATGAAAGCTTCCTGAGGTATAGAGACGTTTCCGTACTCTCTCATCCTAGCTTTACCTTTTTTCTGCTTTTCCAAGAGTTTCTTTTTTCTAGTAATATCCCCGCCATAGCATTTCGCCGTCACGTCCTTGCGCAGTGCGGCGATCGTCTCGCGGGCGATGATCTTGCCGCCGATCGCGGCCTGGATCGGGATCTTGAACAGGTGCCGCGGGATGAGGTCTTTCAGCCGCTCGCACATGCCGCGGCCGCGCTCCTCCGCCACATTGCGGTGGACGATCAGGCTCAGCGCATCGACCGGCTCGTTATTGACGAGGATGTTCATCTTGACGAGGTCGCCCTCGCGCAGCCCGATCTGCTCGTAATCGAAGCTGGCATAGCCGCGGCTGATGCTCTTCAGCCTATCGTAGAAATCGAACACCACTTCGTTGAGCGGCAGTTCGTAGGTAACCTGCGCCCGCCCGCCGACATAGGTGAGGTCCACCTGCACGCCGCGCCGGTCCTGGCACAGCTTGAGGATGGCGCCGAGATATTCGTCGGGCGTGTAGATCACGGCCTTGATCCACGGTTCCTCGATGGTCTCGATCCGGCTCGGATCGGGATAGTCGGCCGGGTTGTGGAGCAGGATCTCCCTCGCATCCTCGGTCTTCGATTTGTTGAGCTGGATGCGATAGACCACCGATGGCGCGGTGGTGATGAGGTCGAGATCATATTCGCGGCTGAGCCGTTCCTGGATGATCTCGAGATGCAGCAGGCCGAGGAAGCCGCAGCGGAAGCCGAAGCCGAGCGCGGCGCTGGTCTCCATCTCGTATGAGAAGCTGGCGTCGTTGAGGCGCAGCTTGGCGATGCTCTCGCGCAGTTTCTCGAAGTCCGCCGCGTCGACCGGAAACAGCCCGCAGAAGACCACCGGCTGCACTTCCTTGTAGCCGGGCAGCGGCTTGTCCGCCCCGCCCTTCACCGTGGTGATGGTGTCGCCCACGCGGGCCTGCTCCACCTCCTTGATCTGCGCGGTGATGAAGCCGATTTCGCCCGGGCCGATCTCCGGCAGGTCGACGCGCTTGGGGGTGAAGCAGCCGACGCGGTCGATCAGATGCTGCGTGCCGCCCTGCATGAAGCGGACCTGGAGGCCCTTTTTGAGGACGCCGTCGATCACGCGGACGAGGATGACCACGCCGAGATAGGGATCGTACCAGCTGTCAACCAGGCTGGCGGTGAGTGGCGCGTCGCGATTGCCGCTGGGGGGCGGGATCTTGGCGACGACGGCCTCCAGCACGTCTTCGATGCCGATGCCCGATTTCGCGCTGGTGAGGACGGCTTCGCTGGCGTCGAGGCCGATGATGTCCTCGATCTCTTCCTTGACGCGCTCCGGCTCGGCGGCGGGGAGGTCGATCTTGTTGATTACGGGGACGATTTCGTGGTCGTGCTCGATCGACTGATAGACATTGGCGAGCGTCTGCGCCTCGACCCCCTGTGCGGCGTCGACAACCAGCAGCGCGCCTTCGCATGCGGCCAGGCTGCGCGAAACTTCATAGGCGAAGTCGACATGGCCGGGCGTGTCCATCAGGTTGAGCTCGTAGGTCTCGCCATCCTTCGCGGTGTAGTTCAGGCGGACGGTCTGGGCCTTGATGGTGATGCCGCGTTCGCGCTCAATGTCCATGTTATCAAGGACTTGCTCGCTCATCTCGCGGTCGGTCAGCCCGCCGGTGAACTGGATCAGCCGGTCGGCCAGCGTCGACTTGCCATGGTCGATATGCGCGATGATGCTGAAATTGCGGATGTGGGAAAGATCGGTCATCCCGCGCGCAATTAGCGCTACCGGTCTCTCATGTCAGCCACAATATTTCAGGCGGCATCGCTCGCCGGATATTGAGCGTAAGAAAACTTCGGAATGCTTTGACCTGGGTTGAGCATCCCGCCCTGCATACCCTTGTAATCCCCGGTGGAAAGCGCTGCGAGCGGTGCCCCGGCTGCCGCCAGTTCATAGGGTGATACGCGGTGGCGGGTACACAACCCCCCTGCCCCATCGTCAATCAGCTGGGTCTCGAACTCGAGGCCCTGCGTGTCTCCACGCGAGCGCGTGACAGTAGCCACGGCAAGCTGGCCGCCGCCCAGATCGACGACAAACTGCGTATCAACCGGAACATCGAGCAGGCCTTCGATGAATGCACCGGTCTTCGAAAGATTCCGGAGTGTGACGTCATAGGAATGATCGTCATGGATGACCTGGATCTTGCGATAGACCGTCCGGCGTCGCGCACGCTTGACCCTGCTGCCCGGCTCGATCTCCCACGCTCCACTGGCAAGTTCGGACAACACGTCGCTGCTGGACACCGGATCGGAATAGATCGCCCCCTGCAGAAAATCGACATTCGCCTTGCGTAGCTGATCGACCAGCTCGACGCTTTCGATCCCGGTGGCCGTAGTGTTCATGCCCAGCGCCTTGGCCAGCGCTACGATCGCCTTGACCAGACCCAGATCGCGGCTGTCGCGATCCATGGCGGCGCTGCAGAAGTTGTCGCCAATCTTGATATTGTCGAACGGGGCGCGGCGCAGATATCCAAGCGAGGAATAGCCTGTCCCGAACTCGTCGAGAGTCAGCCTGGCGCCTAGCTTGAACAGAGCGGCCAGGGTTTTGTCCACGACATTGGTATCGCCAAGGAATACGGTTTCCTTGACCTCAAGTTCGAGCCTGGTCGGACTGATGTCGCTGGCTTCGAGCGCGGCGGACACCGAGGAGACGAATCCATCCGCCATGAACTGGCTGGAAGGGATATTGACTGAAACGCGCAAGGATTCCGGCCATTGGCTGGCTTCCTTGCATGCCTGTGCGATCGTCCATTCGCCCACATCCACCAACAGGCTGCTGCCTTCAACGATCGACTGGAATTCCTCTTCGTCTATTTCACCACGTTGCGGATGGTTCCAGCACACAAGCGCTTCAAGCGTAGTCACGATCTGTGTATCGGCCGACACGACAGGCTGGAACTTCAGGAACAATTGTTCTTCGCGAATGGCTTCAAGAAGATCGCCTTCAAGCCGACGGCGGAAGATTGTCTCGTTTTCGAGGTCGCCTGTGTAGAAACGGTACTGCCCACGCCCGCCATTCTTGGCCGCATAGAGCGCCAGGTCGGCAGAACGGACCACTTCGTCGCGCGTGACGCCGTCGTGCGGCGCAATAGCAATGCCAACGGATCCGCCGATGACGCAGCGGCCTTCTTCCAGCGAATAGGGCTGCGTCAGCATCGCGATGATCTTGGATGCGATCTCGCCCAGCTTGCCGCGATCATCCATGTCGGGAAGCATGATCTGGAACTCGTCGCCACCCAGACGCCCGATTTCGCAGTCGATCTCCACGGCGCGCTTCAGGCGGTTCGCGACCTCCTTGAGCAGCTCGTCTCCCGCAGCATGGCCCAGCGTATCGTTGACCTGCTTGAAACGGTCGAGATCGAGCATCATGATCGCACAATTGCGCTTGGCACTGCGAAAGGCGGTCAGTGTCGAGTCTATGATTTGCGCCATGCGATGGCGGTTTGCGAGCCCGGTAAGCGAGTCATATTTCGCCAGCCGTTCTGTCTCTTCCTCGCGGCGATATTCTTCGGTGATGTCGGTTCCCGTGCCGCGGAACCCCTGGAACTTGCCACTTGACGAGACCATTGGGCGGCCAGAAAGGCGGATCACGACATCGCTTTCACCCAGCTCGGAACCGACTGCAAATCCCGAAAAGGACTTGCGCGCGCCAAGCTTCAGCGAAAGGGACTTTGTTCGGCCACTGCCGTCGATTGCCTTGAATACGGATTGGAGCGGCTGCCCGATCAGCTGTTCCATCGGGACATGAATGCGTTCAGCGATGGCTCCACTGAGATAGGTCAACGCGCCTTCGGCGTCGGTCGCCCAGAACCAGCCAAGGCCAGAGCGTTCCAGTTCGTCGAGCATTGCAAGCTTGTCAGAATCAGAGAGGGTGCCAGCCGCATCGACGCGCGCACCTCTTCTGGAGCGGCCCCCAAAAAGGCCACCTTCACCTCCACCTGACAAGAGAGCCTTGAGCGGCACCCTGCTATTCTCCTTTAGACCCGTGATGCCCAGGGCGATCACTGATATCTGAGGAGTAAACCCTGTTGGTTACTTTTAGCCTAATGCGGCGAGTTGAATTCTGCAGGTAATTCAGGCTGCGCAGGCCTTGTGACCGCTCAGATCGGCCTGGCGGAAGGCTCTCGGCTTGATCTGCGGCTCAGTCCCAGGTTTTGCGCCTCTCAGGACGGCAAAGGGATCGTCAGGCAGGGAAGCGAGTGGTTTGCCCGCAGCTTCGATGTGATATGGCGAAACGCGGTGCCTTGTGCACAACCCGTCCGCGCCATCGCTGATGAGCGGAGTCTCGAACTCCACGCCCTGGCTGAACCCGGATGAACGGCGCACGGTGGCCACTGCGAGCTGGCCTCCGCCAAGATCAAGGACAATCTGCGTGCCGACAGGCACGTCCATCAGCCCCTCAACCAATGCGCCGGTCTTTGAAAGATTGCGCAAGACGACGCTGTAGCGGTGATCGTCATGCACCAGCCCGATCCTGCGGAATTCGGTCCTGCGGTCGGCCCGGTAGCGTTCCGGTCCTCTTGGTTCGTAAGTAAGGCTACCTTCGCCAATGTATTCAAGCAGTTCTTCCTGCGAAACTGCGAAGGAAAACAGCCTTCCCTGCAACGAACTCGCACCCAGCTTCGTTACCAGTTCGAGCTCGTCCTTGGTCTCGACGCCTTCGGCGACGGTTTCCATCCTCAATGCTTGCGCGAGGCTGACAATCGAGCTGATTATGGCGGAGTTGTTGTTGTCGCGTTCGGTTGAACCACGCACAAAACTCTGATCGATCTTGATCTTGTTGAAGGGCGCGTTGCGCAGATAACTCAGCGAGCTGTACCCCGTGCCGAAGTCGTCCAAGGCCAGACGCACGCCCAGTGCCTTGAGCTCTCCGAAGATCCGCTGCGCTTGCATCGGGTCGCCCATGAATACGCTCTCTGTAATCTCCAGCTCCAGACGCGAAGGCGCAATGCCTGTGGCTTGCAGGGCGTTCTCGACGACCTTGGGAAAATCCCCCGCCATGAACTGGACTGCCGACACATTGACTGCGACACGCAATTCAGATGGCCATTCGCAGGCCTGGCGACATGCTTCACCGAGCGCCCATTCGCCCAACAGTTTGATGAGGCCGACTTCTTCTGCAATGGGAATGAACAGGCCGGGCGAGACCGATCCACGCACGGGATGTTCCCATCGCATCAGTGCTTCCAGGCATTTCAGCTTGTGAGTGCTGGCATCAACGATCGGCTGATAGTGCATCGCCAGTTCGTTTCGGCCGATTGCGTCGCGCAGATCTTCTTCGATTTCCCTGCGCCTCTTGGCCCCGTCTTTCAGTTCGGATGAATAGAACCGGTAGCTGGCACGGGTCTGTTTGGCGGCATTGAGTGCCAGATCTGCGGCCTTGAGCAGTTCGTCGGTGTCGATCCCGTCATAGGGGGCACTTGCGATACCGATGGAGGTACCCACGATCGCGCGCGAACCACCGACCGAATAGGGCTGCGAGATCATCTGGATGATCTGATTGGCGAGCTCGCCGAGATCGCCACGGTCATCCACATCCGGGAGTGTCACGAGGAACTCGTCACCACTCAATCTGGCGACCTCGCCTCTTTCGTCGATGAGCCGCTTGAGCCGCGCCGCGACCTGCTTGAGCAGTTCGTCGCCGGACTGATGGCCCAGCGAGTCATTGATATGCTTGAAACGGTCGAGTCCTAGCAACAGCACCGAACAGTTTCGCTTCATGTTGCGGTTCTGCCCGAGGGCCTTGCTGAGCCTGGTGCGGATGCGATGGCGATTTGCGAGGCCGGTTAGCGGATCGAACTGGGAAAGGCGTGTCGCTTCCCGCTCGCGGTTTCTGGTATCTGTGTAATCGTTAGCGCTACCACGATAACCTAAAAATCGGCCGGCTTTGTCGAAGCGCGGTTTTCCCGCCAATTGCAGCCAGACTTCGCTGGAAGCATCGACTGGGCGGACGGTCAGATTCGAGATCGAATTGCGTGAACGGAGCAGAAATGAGATCGGGCGCGCGCCGCGATTACCCGCTTCGTCTCCTTCGTCATTCTCAAGTTCGAACAGATCGCCAAGCTCGGCGCCAAGAACATCCTCCTCGGCCCAACCCAGCCTCTCGATTGCGCTGTCAGAAAGATAGGTTATCCGTCCCTGGGCGTCCGTTGACCAGAACCAGCCGAGGCCCGCGCTTTCGAAGCTGTCGAGCATTTCTGCCTTGCGGGCGATTTGGCGCTTGAAGCGAGAACGCCAAAAACCAGTGGGCGACTGGCTGCCGCCAGCTCCCCCCTGCTTCCTGCCCATAAATGCCTTTTTCATTCGTGCGACCCGATGACATTTCGTCGTGTCTGTTCCCTTTGGGTACAAACTCAATCTTTCGCTTAACCACCACACCTTTCCAAAGAGATAACGTTCGCAGTCGTAGGCCATGGAAAGCATTAGGCAATTTGTCTCAGAGCCTTATCTTTCAATTGAGTGCCGGCACATGCTTGCAATGCTGAGCCGTAAGAGCCAAAGTCTTGCGTCGGCCTTGTATCATCGAAGTTCAGGCGGCCAATACGAATAGAGGGGCAAGCAATGGTTCAGGAAACCAAACTCGAGAATGAAGCCTCGCAATCGACTTCGGCCCTGGGGCCACTGGTCGGTATTGCACGCGAAGACCTGTTGGGCGCCGTGGCCCTGCTCCTGCGTGAAACCGCGTCCGATCCACAACGCATGATGAAGCACGCCCAGGCAATGGGCGAAGACATGGTCAAGATCATGACAGGCAAGTCGGAGCTTGCGCCCGACCCCAAGGACAAGCGCTTCATGGATCCCGCCTGGCAGTACAATCCATTTTTCCGGGCAGGCGCCCAATATTACCTCGCGATCCAGAAGGGTATGCGCAATTGGATCGAGGAACTCGAACTGGACGATCTCGAGCGCGATCGTGCAAATTTCATAACCAACATTATCATCGACAGTCTTGCCCCGACCAACACGCTCGCAGGCAATCCAACCGCTCAAAAGCGCCTGATCGACAGCGGCGGGATGTCGGTGATCAAGGGGCTGAAGAACGCCTATAATGACATGGTCCATAACAAGGGCATGGTCAGCCAGGTGGACAAGCGCCCCTTCAAGCTGGGCGAGAATATTGCGACTTCAAAGGGCTCAGTCGTCCTCCGCACGGAGATGTTCGAGCTGGTCCAGTATGCGCCAACAACCGAAGAAGTTTATGCGATCCCGCAACTGACCATCCCGCCGCAGATCAACAAGATGTACATCAACGATCTCTCGCCCGAGAAATCGGTGGTGAAATATCTGGTCGACAACGGAATCCAGACCTTCGTCATTTCCTGGCGCAATCCATCGAAGGAACAGGGCGCGTGGGATATGAGCGACTATGTCAGTTCCTGCCTGGAAGCGATGGAGGCTGTCAGCGCGATTACCGGATCCGACAAGGTCAATGTCGCTGCCGCCTGCTCGGGTGGCCAGACCGCAAGTCTCGTCGCATCGAAGCTCGCTGCGGAAAATTGCGATCTGCTCGGCATGCTCACGCTGATGGTGTGCGTGCTGCATCCCCAGCAGAACGATATCGAGGCCGGCTCGCTCGTCTCGGAAAACGGCATGAAACTGGCGCGGCAGAGGGCCGAGAAGAAAGGCATCATTGAAGCCGACAGCCTGGCGCGTGGTTTTGCCTGGCTCAGGCCCAACGACCTGATCTGGAACTATGTCATCAACAATTACCTGTTGGGTGCCGATCCACCGGCGTTTGACGTGCTCTACTGGAACTCCGACGCAACCAACCTTTCAGCCAGCCTGATGGGTGACTTCCTGACGATCTATGAAACGCTGGCCTTCACCAAGAAGGGCGAGGTCGAGATGGCCAACCACAAGATCGACCTTAGCAAGGTCAAGTCCGATCTCTTTATTGTCGGTGGCGTCACGGATCATATCACCCCGTGGAAGGCGACCTATCGCTCGACCCAGCTCTTCGGATCGAAAGACATCACCTACGTCCTGAGCCAATCGGGCCATATGCAGGCGATCCTCAATCCGCCGGGCAATCCCAAGGCGAAGTTCTATGTCCAGAAGAAGAAGGGCAAGCTGCCAGAGACGGCCGACGAGTGGCTCAAGGGCACTGAAGAGGTCAAGGGAAGCTGGTGGCCGTTCTGGCTTGAATGGGTGCAAAAGCGATCAGGCAAGCAAAAGCCCGCGCCAAAGCAGCTGGGGAATGCTGAGCACAAGCCTCTGGACCCGGCCCCCGGTCTCTACGTAGTGGAAGAACGATAGGAAGAACCCGCAATCGGGTCGCAAAAGAGGACGCCGCGTTTGACCGATATCCTGGATGAAGCGCTCGACGAAGCGATGCGCGATGCGCACATTACCATGGAGAATGTCGGCGGCAGGACTTTGCGCGTCGCCACCTGGCGTCTCGATGAGCCTAGCGATCACCTTCCAGTTCTGTTTTTCAACGGTATCGGCGCCAATATCGAAGCGGTCGCTCCGCTGGCAGAAGCGTTGCACGATCGTGCATTCATCATGTTCGACATGCCGGGCGTCGGCGGCTCGCCTGAACCCGTAGTTCCCTACAACGCGGTGACCATGGCCTGGACGACAGCGCAGCTGCTGGACAAGCTTGGCGTGGATATGGTCGATGTGATGGGCGTAAGTTGGGGCGGCGCGATGGCGCAACACTTTGCCTTGCAGCACGGCGCGCGCACGCGGCGTCTTATCCTGTGTGCGACCACCGCCGGGATGGTGATGATTCCAGGCAAACCGGCAGCATTATCGAAGATGGCTGACCCGCGGCGCTATATCGATACCGCCTTTATGGAAGAGCACTTCCAGACGCTCTACGGCGGCGCACTGGGCAAGGCTGAGGACAAGGCGGAACACATTCATCGTCTCAAGCCACCGACGCGTCGTGGCTACATGTATCAGCTTCTGGCCATGCTCGGTTGGACCAGCGCCCCTGCCCTGCCCTTCATGCGCAAGCCGACGTTGATCCTGATGGGCGATGACGACCAGATCGTTCCGCTGGCAAACGGCACGATCCTTAACTCGCTGATCCCGAATAGCGAGTTGATCGTTCTGGAAGGTGGTGGGCATCTGTTCCTGATGAGCCACAGCGAAGATTGTGTCGCCGCGATACGCAGGTTTCTGAATGAGCCTGACGAGGAACCGGGGGATCCCGGCGCGGCAAAAGCGGCCTGAAGATTGAATGGCCATGAGGGAGGAAACTTAGATGCGGCACATTGCGGTCATCGGTTCGGGCCCTGCAGGTTACTACACGGCGGAAGCGGCGCAGAAACAATGGGGTGATGATGTCCGTGTCGACGTGTTCGATATGCTCCCCGTTCCCTATGGCCTCATCCGCACGGGAGTCGCACCTGACCATCAGTCGATCAAGGGCGTCTCAAGGCGTTATGAGAAGACCGCGCTAACCGAGAACGTCCGTTTCGTTGGCAATGTGAAGGTCGGTGAACATATCACCATCCCGGAGCTTCAATCTCTCTATGACGCCATTGTCATCGCCACGGGTGCGCCGCATGACCGCAAGCTCGGCATCGAAGGCGAGGAACTGGGCAACATCTTTGGCAGCGCTGCCTTCGTAGGCTGGTACAATGGCCATCCGCAGTTCGCCGATCTCGATCCAAAGCTGTTGGGCAAGCACGCGGTTGTGATCGGCATGGGAAATGTCGCACTCGACGTAGCGCGGATTCTGGCCAAGACCGAAGCCGAGTTCGAAGGGGCGGACATCGTCTCACACGCGCTTGATCTTTTGCGTGCGAGCAAGATCGAGAAGATTACCATTCTCGGGCGGCGAGGCCCGCACCAGATCATGATGACGCCAAAGGAGTTGGGCGAGCTGGCCTGCCTGGAACGCGCAAGCCCGCGCGTCGACAAGGAAGATCTGCCTGACGAAGAGGAGGATCTCATCCTCGAACCGGGGCTGAGAAAATCGGTCACGCATTTGCGCAGCTTTGCCGCGATACCGGAAAACATCCACGCCGAGAAACCGATCGAGGTCGAGATCGACTTCTTCGCCAGCCCGGTTTCCTTTTCAGGCAAGGACGGAGCGGTAGGCAGCGTTCGCGTCGAACGCACGACTGTCGAGACAGGTCGGGCAAAGGGAACCGGTGAATATTACGATATCCCCGCCGAACTCGTCGTCTCCTGTATCGGCTATCACACCGCCCATATCCCCGATGTACCGTTCGATGACCGGATGGGACGCTTCGCCAATGACGAAGGGCGAATCCTGCCAGGCATCTATTGCGTCGGATGGGCACGGCGCGGCCCCAGCGGGACGATCGGCACCAACCGGCCGGATGGATTTTCGATCATCGAGAAGGTCGTCGAAGATATCAATAGTGGCATTTTGGGTCGTGGCGACAAGCAAGGCCGGACCGGATTCGATGCTCTGGCCGAAGCGCGCGGACTCGATATCGTGACCTTCCGCGACTGGAAGAAGATTGAAGAAGCCGAAGAACAGGCTGCCCGTGAAGGCGCCCCGCGGGAAAAGTTCGTCGATATCGAAGCGATGATCCGCGCTGGACGATAGAAGCAAGTGCTGCCCGCGCAGCCAAACGCTTCCATGCTGGACTCTTACATCCTGATATGAAACCTTCTCTCCCGGAGAGTGGAGAGAGAACATGCCTGCATTCGATCTGGTCATCCGGAATGGAACCATCGTGGATGGAACCGGCAATCAGAAGTTCCTTGGCGACGTCGCGGTAAAAGACGGCCTCATCGCCGCCGTCGGCAAGTTTACCGGCGAAGGGGCCGAAGAGATCGATGCCATGGGCAAGATTGTGACGCCCGGCTTTGTCGATATCCACACGCATTACGATGGCCAGGCGACCTGGGATGCAGAAATGGCCCCTTCAAGCTGGCACGGGGTGACAACCGTCATCATGGGCAATTGCGGCGTGGGATTTGCCCCTGCCCACCCCGAACGCCACGCCTGGCTGATCGGGCTGATGGAAGGGGTGGAGGATATCCCAGGAACGGCGCTGGCCGAAGGCATGACCTGGGACTGGGAGACCTTCCCCGAATATCTCGACGCTTTGGAAAAGATGCCGCGCACAGTCGATATCGGCACCCATGTCCCCCACGGGGCCGTGCGCGCCTATGTGCTGGGCGATCGCGAGAAGCCGGGGGCGGTCCCGACCGATGAGGACATCGAGGAGATGGGCCGGATCGTGGAGGAAGGCGTGCGCGCAGGTGCGCTTGGCTTTTCCACCTCGCGCACCGTGATCCACAAATCGGTCGATGGCGAGCTGGTGCCTGGCACCACGGCGACAGCTGAGGAACTGGTTTCGATCGGCCGTGCAATGGCCCGCACCGGCCACGGCGTCTTCGAGATGGCAAGCGACCTCAACCGCGAGTGGAACGAGTTCGAATGGATGGGCAGGCTCAGCCGCGAAACGGGTTTGCCTGTGACATTCGCCGCGCTGCAATCCATCGCCAAGGAGTTGCCGCTCGACGAGCAGATTGCGACCATGCGCGCCGAGAACGACAATGGCGCCAATATCGTCGCGCAGATCGCCTTGCGCGGAAACGGGATCGTCATGGCGTGGCGCGGCACCGTCCATCCGTTCCGCTTTCGGCCGAGCTGGATCGCAATCGAGGACCTTCCCTGGGAGGAGCAGAAAGCCAAGCTGCTCGATCCGGCATTCAAGGCGAAGCTGCTGGCTGAAAGCAACGACTTCTCCAGCGCCCCGAAGGATATTGGCGGTCTGGTGATGGCGATCGCCATGGGCTGGACGCTGCAATTCGAGATGGACGAGGATTTCGACTATGAACCGCCGGCCGAGGCGAGCGTTCAGGCACGCGCGGATGCGGTAGGCGTCTCGCCGCAGGAATATGCCTATGACATGCTATGCAGCGAGGATGGCGCCGGCTTCATTTACCTGCCGATCCTCAATTATGCCGATGGCAATCTCGACTTCCTCGAAGCTCTGCAACGTTCAGATGATACGGTGAATTCGTTGTCAGATGGCGGTGCGCATTGCGGGACGATTTGCGATGCGGCTTCGCCCACCTTCATGCTCCAGCACTGGGTGCGCGACCGCAAGCGCGCGGCGGTTCGCCCGAACGGCAAGATTACGCTCGAAAATGCCGTCAAACGCCAATGCAACGATACGGCCCGGCTCTATGGGCTAGAAGATCGCGGCATCATCACGCCGGGCTATCTCGCCGATCTCAACGTGATCGATCTGGAACATCTAAGGCTGGGCAAGCCCTGGCTCGCATTCGACCTGCCTGCGGGCGGCAAGCGTCTGCTGCAGAAAGCAGAGGGATATGTCGCAACAATCAAGGCGGGCACGGTCACTTTCCGCAATGGCGAATGGACCGGAGCGACGCCGGGGGTGCTGGTCCGCGGCCCGCAGGCGGCCGAATTGGCCGAAGCCGCGGAATAAGCCGCTGTGACTGAACGTGAGCTCAGGGTTCTATGACGATCCCGATTGACGGGTCGATCTTGCCTCCCAAAGTTTCGAGATAGGCCGTACGCGCCGCTTCAAGGCCGCTCAGGCGTTGGATATTGATCGATCCCGCCGCCGCCTTCAGGAAGGTGCGCCAGCTTTCAGCCATCTGCTTGCCCGCTTCTTCCGGGCCCACTTCCTTGAACAGCGCCACTGCATGATCTGGGGCGAAGAACAGCGTCGGCGTAGGCCCGGGCAGGCCCTGATCCGCCCGAAGCCCTGCACCACGCTCTTCGACATGGGTCGCACCGACCAGGCAGGAATATTTGAGATTGTCGCCAAGCGTTTCGTGGATCTGCCTCAGTAGCGCGGCATTGCCCGCAAAATCGACCGAAACGCTGGCCCCTTGTACAAGCATCTCCACGGCATTGTAAGCAAGCACGACGTCGTAAAGCCCGCTTGCTTGAACGAAGTCGACATTGCCAGCGGATGTCAGCCCGACCCTCGCGATATGCGGCGATCGCTGCTTGACCACGCTGGCAAGCCCCATCGCAGTCTTGGATGAAGCGCTGGTGATGACGACGCGCTCTGCACCGAACCAGTCATTCGCGCGCATGAAATATTCGATCAGAAAGCCCGTTTTGAACAGGGGCCCGAAAATCATCCGCTCGCCTTCGCGTGCTGGGTCATGTTCAGGATCGGCCGCGAGTCGGGTGTACTGATTGTAGATCGGGCTCATGGGCTGGCGATGTTCGGTCATGTCTGCAAAGCTGCCCGCGCTGACCCTGCCAGGCACGACATCTAGCTGGCTCGCCATCGGCAGATAGCCATAGACCCGCTCGCCTACCGCAATATCGGGGCATTTGCTTTCGATGACCTTGGCATGGCCCCACATCGGCACCACGCCCCAACCGTCTGGTGCCGGGAAGAAGTTCCAATAGCCGAATGCGTCTCCGATCACGGCATAGGTGACATTGTTGGCAGTGACCGAGAAGCTCTCGATATCAAGCCGTACTGCACCCTCGGCGAGTTCCTGTTCAGGAACCTCGACCAATTGAGTGGTATCTAGCGAATCCTTGCGAACGTGAACCTGATTGGCCATCGTTGGGTCTCCTTTTGAAACCCACGCTAGCCGCTAGTTCCAGCGATTGCGAGTGGGTTAAACCCGCATTGGCATCAGGACATAAAGAGCAGGCGATTTCTCGTCCTTGCGGATCAGCGTGGGTGCGCCCGCATCGGCGAGATGCAGTTCCACCGTATCGCTGTCGATCTGGCTCAGAATGTCCTTCAGGTAATTGGCGTTGAAGCCGATCTCGAGCGGTTCGGAGCCGTAATCCGCCGCCAGTTCTTCCGCAGCTGTGCCGTTGTCGGGCGAGGTTACAGAGAGCGTGACCTTGTCCGTATCGAGCCCCATCTTGACTGCGCGGGTCTTTTCGGTGGCGATGGTCGCAACGCGGTCAACACCTTCGAAGAAGCTCTTGGGATCGACCTTGAGCAACTTGTCATTACCGGTCGGGATGACGCGATTGTAGTCGGGGAATGTGCCGTCGATCAGCTTGCTGGTAAGTACCACCCCGCCTTCTCCGCCCAGCGTGAAGCGGATTTTGCTGGCAGACAGGTCGACCTGGACGCTTCCATCGAGCGATTCTTCCAGCAGTTTGCGAAGCTCTGCCACGGCTTTGCGCGGCACGATCACGTCCGGCATGCCTTCCGCACCATCGGGCCGCTTGAGCGTGAAGCGCGCGAGACGGTGGCCATCGGTCGCAGCGGCCTTCAGTACCGGCTCGTCATCGTCGGTAACGTGGAGGAAAATGCCGTTAAGGTAATAACGCGTTTCCTCGGTCGAAATGGCGAAGCGCGTGCGGTCGATCATTTCCGCCAGCGTTTTGGCCGGAATCTCGAAGCTGGTGGGCAGGTCTCCCTCGACGATCACAGGGAAGTCGTCCCGCGGCAAGGTCGGCAGCTTAAAACGGCTGCGCCCGGCCTTGATCTCCAGGCGGTTGTCGGCAGCCTCGAGGCTGACCTGGCTCCCGTCAGGCAGTTTGCGCGCAATGTCGAACAGCAGATGGGCCGAGACCGTCAACGCGCCGGGGCTCTCGACAGAGGCGGCGGCCATGTTCTCGACCACCTGCAGGTCAAGGTCAGTCGCCATGACCTTCAGCGTCCCGCCCTCGCCCGCTTCGATCAGCACGTTTGACAGGATCGGAATGGTGTTGCGGCGTTCCACCACCGATTGAACGTGAGAGAGACAGCGCAATAGCGTCGCGCGTTCGATTGTGGCCTTCATCTCTACCTACTCTTGTCCCTGTTAGACAATCTGCGTCCGGAATCGCCCGGTAACGCCGGATATTTCGGAATTGACCTTAGCGCGCAGGGCCCATGCGGCAAGTTTGCTGGGAAGTGCGGCTCGATTCCTTGGGGAAAACCATGAAATTCGCGCCAGCCCCTACCCCAGCATGGCCATCCCGCCGTTCACATGCAGTGTTTCGCCCGTGATGTAGCCCGCCTCGCGGCTAGCAAGGAACGCCACGGCAGCACCGATATCCTCGCCCTCGCCCATGCGACCCATCGGGATGCGGGCATTGAGCGCTTCCTTTTGCGCATCAGGCAATTGATCGGTCATAGCGGTACGGATGAAGCCTGGCGCAACGCAATTTGCGGTGATCCCGCGACTTGCCACTTCCTGCGCGAAGCTCTTGGTCATACCTACAAGGCCGGCCTTGGCGGCGGCATAATTCATCTGGCCGGGATTGCCTGTCGCACCGACCACGCTGGTTATGGTGACGATCCGGCCGAAGCGATTCTTCATCATCGGACGCGCAGAGGCGCGCATCAGGCGAAATGCAGCCTCAAGATTGATGCGGATCACATCGTCCCATTCCTCATCCTTCATCCGCATCGCCAGATTGTCGCGCGTGATGCCGGCATTGTTGATCAGGATGTCGATCCCGCCCAGCGTATCGACAGTTGCGGGGATAAGCTCCTCTACCTGAGTGGTGTTGGATAGATCGCAGGTGATCTCCACGTGCTCTCCCTGATCATGTTCGAACAGGTCATTAAGCTCTTCGCGGAAGGAGCGAAGCTTGGAGGCGTTAGAGCCGGAAATGGCCAGGCGGGCACCCTGCTTGGCGAGCGCGCGGCAAATCGCCGAGCCAATCCCGCCGCTGGCACCGGTGACGAGGGCATTCATTCCCTGAAGCGAGTACATCATCCGATCTCCTTGGCGAACGTTTCGATTTCTTCCATCGTGATAAGGCTGACAGTTGCAGCATCACGGTCTATCCGACCGACCATCGGGCCGAGTACCTTGCCGCCAAGTTCCACGAATTGCTCCACGCCATCCGCGCGCATGGCCTGCACACTTTCACGCCAACGCACGCGGCCTGTGACCTGTTCGACCAGCAGATGCTGTTCTTCCTCCGGGTCCGTCACGCGGGCAGCGGTTACATTCGCATAGACCGGCAGGCTGAACTGTCCGGGAGGCGTCGCAGCGAGCGCTTCTGCCATGCGGTCGGCTGCTGGCTGCATTAACGAGCAGTGGAAAGGCGCTGAAACAGGCAGCAGGATGCCGCGCTTGATTTCATAGTCCTTGACCAGAGCGACGGCCCGTTCGATCGCGCCCTTGTGACCTGAAAGGACCACCTGTGTCGGATCATTGTCATTGGCGACGTCGCAGACCTCGCCTTCGGCGGCTGCGGAAGCGAGTGCAGCAGCCTTCTCGATGTCCGCACCAAGCAGCGCCGCCATCGCCCCTTCTCCCACGGGCACGGCGGCCTGCATCGCCTGGCCGCGCAGTTTGAGCAATCGCGCCGTGTCACCCAGTGAAAACGCACCAACTGCGCACAGCGCAGAATACTCGCCGAGTGAATGACCCGCGACACAAGCGCCGTGCTGCGCCAGTGCTATGCCGAAGTCTGCTTCGAGAACGCGCAAGGTGGCAATGGCATTAGCCATGATCGCTGGCTGAGCATTTTCGGTCAGCGTAAGCTGATCATCCGGCCCTTCGCGCATGATCGCCGAAAGTTTCTGCGAAAGCGCATCGTCCACTTCCTCGAACACTTCGCGCGCCGCAGCGCTCGCCTCCGCCAGTTCGGCTCCCATGCCGACTTTCTGGCTGCCCTGTCCCGGAAAGATGAATGCTCTCATGAATGTCTCCTCAACTGGCTCAAGCCAATTGGCGCGCGGTTAACCAGCGGTCGACGGGCTGGCAAGGCCGAAGGGCACGATCCTGTTAGCCGCCATGTGTCCGATCTCCGCTCGGCCAAGATAGGGAAAGCCTGCGCGATCGCACCAGAACTTCGCGATATCCTCCGCCTCTTGCCCAAAGGGAACATAGTTTTCGGGCACATCTGTCACCGCGCCCAATCGCAGCCCGGCAATTCGCGGCAGAGTGTTCGCCAGGTGGAAGAACAGCCGGTCGATCGAATAGAGATGTTCGCTCACCTCCTCGACCATCACGATATGGCCGCTCAAATCCGGCATCATCGGCGTATTGGTGAGCATGGCAAGCGTGATGAGGTTGAACGCGACTGCGGGCGTCTTGCCGTCCAGGCTGGGCTCAAGCCCGCTGCCATCGCCGCTGAACCAGCGCAGCACACGCCGCACGGCCTCTCGCCCGCGTTCGCTCCGCGCGCTGACGGGCATCGAGCCGTGCACAGGCTGTCCCACTCCATTGCGATAGAGAGCCGCGAGCAAATATCCGCAATCGGAGAAGCCGACATAGGTTTTGGATCGCGCTGCGGCATTCATCCTGGCGATGGCAGCTTCGGTAATGCGGTTGGAGCCGTAGCCACCCTTGGCAAACCACACGGCGTCATACGCCGGATCGTTCGCCAGCTCGATTAGCGCTTCGAGCCGTTCAATGTCAGTTCCGGCGAAATGGCCGACCTGGCGGAAGCATTGCTCGTGAAACGTGATCGAATGTTCGGGAAATTCTTCAGCCACCAGCTTCTGCGCGGCATCGGCGTGCTCGCGTGTGATCGGCGTGGCAGGGGCACAAACGGCTATCCTGGTCATGGTGTCACTGTGCCCGCTTGTGCTTGGCGGCACAACTCAATACCGGTTCGCACATGAGCGAATTCCCCACCT
The DNA here is from genome assembly GCF_050299635.1 of Altererythrobacter sp. NCBI lineage: Bacteria > Pseudomonadati > Pseudomonadota > Alphaproteobacteria > Sphingomonadales > Erythrobacteraceae > Altererythrobacter > Altererythrobacter sp. Next base: position 84,471 of record NZ_JBNKWF010000011.1, on the reverse strand, counting down.
ATGATGAACTGCTGGCCCGACCCTTCTTTTTTTGCGGTATCGGAGGTTCTGGTATGCTGCCATTGGCGCAGATACTGAAAGGGCGCGGTGCACAGGTTTCGGGATCGGACCGGAGCCGGGATCAGGGGCGCTCGCCAGAGAAGTTTGCGGCACTGGAAGCGCAGGGATTCACGCTTTTCCCGCAGGATGGCAGTGGTATCACTTCCAAGGAGCAGATCCTTGTCGCTTCCGCGGCGGTAGAAGACACCGTGCCCGAGATGGTTCGCGCCAGGGAACTTGATTGCCTGCGCATGACCCGTGCAGAACTCAATTCGATCCTGTTCAACACCAGCGGAGCCGGGGTCGCCATTGCGGGCACCAGCGGCAAATCGACCGTCACCGGAATGCTGGGGTGGATCATGCATTTTGCCGGTCGTGATCCCACGATCATGAACGGCGCGGTGATGAAGAACTTCATCAGCGAGGATCGCCCGATTGCTAGCGCGGTGGTGGGTGGACGGAGCATTTTCGTAAGCGAAGTGGACGAAAGCGACGGATCGATAGCGCTTTATCGTCCGGCTGTCGGAGTGCTGCTCAACGTATCGCTCGACCATAAGAGCATGGAGGAATTGCGCCAGTTGTTTGGCGATTATCTGGGCCGTAGCCGGATCGCGGCACTGAATGCCGACGATGCCGAAGCGCTGGCCCTGCTGCCGCACGCCAAGGAGGTCATCACCTTCGGGATCGAGCAAGAAAAAGCGCAGATCGGGATCGTACCCGGTAGTATTGCCGAAAGTCCGATCCGACAGGCCGCGTTGGTGGTGGACCGGCACGACGGGAACGAGCACGCCCTTACGCTCAACATGCCGGGGCGACACAATCTGTCGAATGCCCTTGCGGCAATCGCGAGTGCGGCGGCGGCGGGCGTACCTGTAGCGCTGGCCGTGGAGGCGCTTGGAAGTTTTGCCGGTCTTGCGCGCCGGTTCGACATTGTCGGCACTTCGCCCAGCGGCATTACGGTGATCGATGACTTCGGGCACAATCCGGAGAAATGCGCGGCAACTCTGCGTACGCTCAAGAGTTCACCCGGTCGTGTAATCGCTTTCTTCCAGCCTCACGGCTATGGCCCGCTGCGCCAGATGGGGCACGAACTGGCGGAAGTCTTCGCCCGCGAATTGGGGCCGGACGACATCACCATCATGTGCGATCCAGTATATTTCGGCGGGACGGTCGATCGCAGCGAAGGAACCGAGCGGATAATCGGATTGATCGAGGAAGCAGGCGGCAAAGCCGAACATATCGCTTCGCGCGAGGATTGCGGCGCGCGCATCGTCGAACTGGCGCGGCCGGGCGACAGGATCGCGATCATGGGCGCGCGCGACGATACGCTGACCACATTTGCGCGCCAAATTCTTGAGAGCCTGAACTAAATCGCCGCTGGTCCGGCTGACTCACGTTCTTCTGCGCGTCGGAATCCGTCGCGCTGTTTGAGGCGAGCGCGATATTCCTTGAGGGCATCCGGCACACCCTCGTCCAGGCCAATCTTCTCCGCGAGGATCAGGGCATAGCCACAACAAATGTCGGCAACGGTAAACCGATCACCGCAAAGGTACTCGCGCCCAATCAATCGTTGTTCGAGCTTTACGAGACGCTTCCAGAACCATCTGGCGTAGGCGTGGCCAGCCTCCTCAAGTCCCTTATCCTTCTCAAACAGCGAAAACCGCATGAAAACGGTTTGGGGAAAGGTGATCGTGGCGTCGGCGTGATAGGTGAAGTCAAGATAATAAGCATAATCCGGTTCACCTGGCGCAATCACCAGATTGGTCGAGCCGTTCTTGCTTGCGAGGTAATGCGCGATGGCGCAGCTCTCGGTCATGTGCACGCCGCCTTCATCTGGCCCATCGACCAACAGCGGAACGGTGCCGAGCGGGTTCCGCTCAAGATACTCAATCGCCATGAAACGAGGCGGGAACGGCAGCAGTTCCAGTTCGATTTCGACGCCGGCCTCTTCCGCTGCCCAGGTGGCGCGAAACCCACGCGATCCTGAACAGGTATAGAGGACCGGCTTTTCGCTCATCTCAATGCGTGCCCAGCTTGAGCACTTTGTGCAGCAGGAACGCGATCACCGCCCCCAGCGACAGCCCGAAAAGCGCCGACAATCCCGCGTAGCTCGCCCAGCCCAGCACTCCGCCAAATGCGCCGGTTGCATGCTCGACTGTGTGCTGCACTCCATGCGCCCATTCCGCCGGTAACGTCAGCCCCAGTTCCTCCAACCCATGAAGAATGATCCCGCCGCCGACCCACAGCATGGCAACTGTACCGATGGCCGACAAAGCCACGAGCAGCCGCGGCATGGCGTGCAGCAACATCGTCCCCACTCGCTTCGCCAGCCCATTTTCGCGCTCGCACAGATGCAGTCCGACATCATCCATCTTCACGATTAATGCGACGGCTCCATAGACCAGCAGCGTTATTGCGATGCCCACAGCGGCGAGCGCGGCTGCGCGGACCCAGAAACTGTCCGTCATCGTTGCGATCTCGTTCAGGGAAATCGCCATGATCTCTGCCGAGAGGATCAGGTCGGTGCGGACTGCGCCGCTTACCCGTGTGCGTTCGAACTCCTCAAGATCTTCGATTGGATCCTCGAGAGTCTCGCCGTGATGCTTTCCGCCAAGCTTCTCGATCACCTTCTCGGCGCCTTCATAGGAAAGGTACGCCCCGCCGAGCATCAGAAGGAAGATGATCGCCACAGGCAGGAACCAGCTGAGCAGCAAGGCCCCCGGCAGCAGGATCAGTAGCTTGTTCTTCAGGCTGCCCTTTGTGATTTTCCAGATAATCGGCAGTTCACGCGCGGGGCTGAGACCGGTGACGTAATTCGGCGTAACCGCCGCATCGTCGATCACTACGCCGGCTGCCTTTGTGCCGGCCTTGCCTGCGGCAACGCTGACATCGTCGATCGAAGCCGCAGCTGTTCGGGCGATCACCGAAACGTCATCTAGCAGGGCAACCAATCCACCAGGCACGCGTTTCTCCTAAGCACAGCAGGTCTTCCGGCCTCCCTTGCCCCTAGCATCGCAGCACGACAAGCCTTGCATTCGCCGCGATTCCCGCTATGTGCGCGCCTTCCTCAGGTTTCACCTGGGGAAACAAGAAAGCCGGAGGGGCCCCCGCACGGTGTGGGACAAGCCAGCGATCGGCATGGAAGTGAAAGGAAGCGAGATGGCTCTCTACGAGCATATCTTTCTCGCGCGTCAGGACCTGAGCCAGGCCCAGGTTGACGCGCTTGCGGCAACTGCCACAGAAATCGTCGAACAGAATGAAGGCAAGGTTACCAAGACGGAGACCTGGGGCCTCAAGTCCCTCGCCTACAAGATCGACCGCAACCGCAAGGCGCATTTCGTGCTCCTCAACATCGAAGCCCCTGGCTCGGTGGTCGAGGAACTGGAACGCCAGACCCGCATCAACGAAGATGTGATCCGCTACATGACCATCCGCGTGGATGAGCATGAAGATGGCCCTTCGGTGATGATGCGCAAGAACGAGCGCGATCGTAAGCGCCGTTCGGATCGAGGAGACGACTGATGGCTCGCCCGTTTTTCCGCCGCCGCAAGTCTTGCCCCTTCGCTGGCAAGAATGCGCCGAAGATCGATTACAAGGACGTGCGCCTGCTTCAGGGCTTCATGTCCGAGCGCGGCAAGATCGTGCCGTCGCGTATCACCGCCGTATCGGCCAAGAAGCAGCGTGAGCTGGCCAAGGCCATCAAGCGCGCTCGGCACATCGGCCTGCTGCCTTACATCGTGAAGTAAGAGGAGAAAGACCATGGATATCATCCTCCTCGAACGTATCGAGAAGCTGGGCACGATCGGTGACGTCGTCACCGTGAAGGACGGCTACGCCCGCAATTTCCTGCTCCCGCAGAAAAAGGCCCTGCGCGCCAACGAAGCCAACAAGAAGGTTTTCGAAGCGAACCGCGACCGCCTGGAAAAGGAAAACGCCGAGAAGCGTACCGTCGCCGAAAAGCAGGGCGAAAAGGTTGCAGGCGCCGAGGTCGTTCTGATCCGCGCGTCGTCCAACGCCGGCCAGCTTTACGGCTCGGTCAATGTTCGCGACATCGTGAACGGCCTTACCGAAAAGGGTCACGAGATTGACAAGAAGCAGGTCGTGCTGGGTCATCCGATCAAGACCATCGGCATGCACGACGTGACCATCGCTCTGCACCCCGAGGTGCATGTGACGGTCAAGGCCAATGTCGCCCGTTCGGACGATGAGGCCGAGCTGCAGAGCCAGGGCGTCGACGTGCTTGCTCAGCTGTTCGAAGAAGAGCAGAAGGAAATCGAGGAAGCGGCCGAAGCGAACCGTATCGCTCCGAACCTCGAGCCGGGCGAAATTCCGGCCGAACTGCTCGAAGAGCGTGCTGAAGAAACTGCCGAAACAGAAGCCGGTAGCGAGGAAGATGCCTGAGACAGGCTATCTGACAATCTGCCAGCGAAAATGATCGAAGGCCCGCCCCTCTAGCGAGGGAGCGGGCCTTTCTCTTGCTGGTCAGCCTGCCTGAGTACGGCGTTCCGAGCAGTGGCTCGCTAGCGGAAGGATTTCGCCAACACCACGAGGCGCGGGTCCCCGTCCATGGCGCGCGGCGTGAAACCCTTTTCTCGTTCTAACTCGATCGCTGCGTGGTTCTCGCGGTCTTCGATCGCAATCACTTCGCGCGCTCCGCGTCGATCCGCTTCGTCTGCAAGAAGATCCAGCATCGCCCAGCCTACGCCTCTTCCGCGATAGTCGGACCGGACCGAGATCGCCACTTCAGCGCTGTCCATTGTCTTGTCGCAGGCCAGCATTCCGAATCCGGCCAATATGCCCGTCTCTCTATCGAACGCCAGGAAGCCTTCCGTGCGGAAATGATCGACCGTTACCATGGGCTCGAGCAGGTAATGCCCGACGTGACCTACCGCAGAGAGAAAACGGAATCTGCGATCCTCGTCGCTCACCTTGTCGAAGAATTCCTCCAGCAGCGGTTCGTCTTCGGGCGTAACCGCCCGGAATTCCAGTTGCACACCATTGCGTGTTGTCGCTGTGCGGCTGCGGTCGATTGCGAGAGTTCCCATCTGTGATGCTCCAATTTCGCATTGCGTCTGTCGCCATGCTCACAGCCATATCGTGTTGCATGAGACGCAACACCAATCGAAATTTCGCAAGAGATGTTGCGCTAATTCAATGTTCCAGTTCACTGTTTGCCGTTGCAGATACCCAGAAGATCGAGCGCAATTCTTGAAATGTCGCGCAAAGGCGTTAGACGCCTTCCATGCAGACCTTTTCCAACATTATTGAAGACCTGAACCGGGTTTACGACACGGCCGTTTCCACTCTGCGCGAGGATATTCTCGCCTATGCCGCCAGTGGCACTCTGCCCCCGGCCCGCAAACGTACCGATGGCAGCTATGCCTATCCCGAGCTGAGGCTGATTTTTGGTGGGAAGGGAGAACCTTCCGACATATCGCGCGCTTTTGGCCGGTTGGAGCAGCAGGGGACCTACGCGACAACAATCACGCGACCGGCGCTGTTTGAACGCTATCTCAAGGAACAGCTCGAGCTAATCACGCGCGACTATGAAGTGAGGATGGAGGTTGTGCCTTCACGGCAGGAAATCCCATTCCCCTATGTCCTTGATGGCGAAGCCGGGGCCGCCATGGTCGGAATCTCCCCACAGGAGCTGGCCGAACATTTCCCGGCAACCGATCTTGCGCTTATCGGTGATGAGCTTGCGGACGGGCACGAACTCGATGTGCCCGAAATCGATATGCCGCTCTCACTGTTCGACGGGCTGAGGACCGACTATTCGCTCGCGCGTCTGGCCCATTACACCGGCACCAGGACGGAAGACTTCCAGAACTTCATCCTATTCACCAACTATCACCGATATGTTGATGAATTCGTGGATTGGGCAGCGGGCCAGATTGGCAATGACGGATTCACTGGGCTGACCGGTGCTGGCGGCCTCGAGATCAACGGCTCGGTCGAGAATGCCCGCGCGCAGCTATCCGACACAGCCTGGCGTCGGCACCAGATGCCCGCCTATCACCTGGTACGTGAGGATCGTTCGGGTATTACGCTGGTCAATATTGGCGTCGGGCCGTCCAATGCGAAGACCATCTGCGATCACCTTGCGGTCCTGCGGCCGCATAGCTGGCTGATGATAGGCCATTGCGGCGGACTGCGCTCGAGCCAGAAGATCGGCGATTTCGTGCTCGCGCATGCTTATTTGCGCGACGATCATGTGCTCGACAGCGTGCTCCCACCGGAAATCCCCATCCCGCCCATCGCCGAGGTCCAGCAGGCGCTGGCCGGTGCTGCGGAGGAAGTGTCCGGCACGCAGGGCGCCAATCTGAAGCAGCGCATGCGCACGGGAACCGTCGTCACTACCGATGACCGGAACTGGGAACTGCTCTATTCGAGTTCGGCCAAGCGCTTTTCGCAAAGCCGCGCCATCGCGATCGAGATGGAAAGCGCGACCATCGCGGCGCAGGGCTATCGCTTCCGCGTGCCCTATGGGACGCTGCTATGCGTCAGCGACAAGCCGCTCCATGGCGAGATCAAACTGCCAGGACAGGCGAACCAGTTTTATGAAGAGGCAATTGCGGCCCACCTTCAAATGGGCATCGTCGCATGCCGCAAGCTGCGCGACGAAGGTGACCGGCTGCACAGCCGCAAACTGCGCGCCTTCAACGAACCGCCGTTCCGGTAATCGCTAAGGCAAGTCTGGTCCCGAATTCGACTCGGACCGCGGAGCGTTGATCCCGCACTCCCTGAATTGGCTGGTTGGAATCTCGCATCATTCGGCACCCCAGCAATTTCCACTGCGTGACCTATTCAAACTGGGGCCGCTCAGGAAGTTGCAATGTTCTTACCAACAAGGGCGGAATCGTCGCATGAGCATCGCGCGCGTGATATGCTGTCCTCTTGGATGGGAGTCCTTTCCAATGGGAGAGAGACCATGACAAGGCTGGTGGTAATTGCAGAGGTGGACGACCAGGCCCGGTGGGAACAAGGCTTCAAGTCGCACAAGGATCTGTTTCGCGAACTGAGGGACCAGAGCGGCATTCACAGCCCCGTCTTTTTCGGCAAGTCGAGCGGCGACAGAGTTGTTGTCATCGAGGATGTCGATGATGGAGCGACCGCCCTCGAGGCCTTCAATTCCGAACGGAACAGGAAAGCCATGGCGGAAGACGGCGTAAGGGTCGACACCGCGCAGGCGTTCCTGGTCGATCAGGAGATGGCGTTCTAACTTCGGACAGACTTCGCACAGGGCGGCAGTTATTACCCCTTCCCCTTGGTACGCGTCTTGCCCGCCCTGGCATTGTCTTCGATGAACTTGATGATCATTCCGGCCACGTCCTTGCCGGTCGCCTTCTCTATGCCTTCAAGGCCGGGTGAGCTGTTGACCTCCATGATCACCGGGCCGTGATTGCTGCGCAGCATGTCGACACCGCAGACGTTGAGGCCCATGCGCTTTGCCGCGCGCACGGCAGTTGAGCGTTCTTCAGGCGTGATCTTGACGAGTTGAGCGCTGCCCCCGCGATGCAGATTGCTGCGGAAATCGTCCGGCGCGCCGGTACGCTGCATGGCGGCCACAACCTTTCCGCCGACCACCAGAGCGCGAATATCCGTCCCGCCGGCTTCCTTGATGAACTCCTGCACCAGGATATTCACATTGGCGCCACGAAACGCCTCGATGACTGACTTCGCGCTCGAAGTCGTCTCGGCCAGAACCACGCCGATGCCCTGCGTTCCTTCGAGCAGCTTGATAACCACGGGAGGGCCGTTGACCGCCTTGATCAGCTCCTCGGCCTGTTTCGGGTCGTTGGCATAGGCGGTGAGCGGCAGGCCGATGCCATGCTTGGCCAGGATCTGCATGCTCCTGAGCTTGTCTCTGCTGCGCACGATGGCGACGCTTTCATTCAGCGGCCAGACCCCGCCCATTTCGAATTGCCGCAGCACGGCGAGGCCATAGTTCGTGATGGAAGCGCCGATGCGCGGGATGACGGCGTCATAACCCTTCAGCGTCTGCCCTTCATAGCTGATGGTTGGGCGATGGCTGGCGATGTTCACGGTGCATCGCAGCGTGTTTAGGATATCAAGCGTGTGCCCCCTCGCCTCTGCCGCTTCGACCAGGCGCTGGTGCGAATAGAGCTTCGCATTCCGTGCGAGCATCGCGATCTTCATTCTTGAGTTCCCTGACCGAGCAGGCGGCGGCGCTCTTCGCGGTTCGACTGCAGGTATGAACGCCCCGAATCGACCATGAAGCGGCTGCGCAGCGCTGTCCTACCGATCAGAATGGGAAATTTCATGTCAGATCTGTCAGCCAGGCTGAATTCGGCCCGAAATTGGTGTTCACCGATCGACAGCCTGGTCTTGATGATGAGCCTTTCCTGCGCTTCGCCGTTGGAACTGGTGATCGTGCGACGGTCCACGCGCGGGCATTCGCAAACGGCGGGAGCGCCGTCCCCGCCCCCGAGGTCGAGCAGAAAGCGCACCCAACGGCGGCCATCTCTGTCGAAACGCTCGACTTCGGATGCGTGAAGCGAAGAGGTTCGCGCTCCCGTATCGATCTTGGCAGGGATGCGGACATCGGCGAGGTCTGGCAACGACACCAACTCTCGCCAACCGACGTTCTCCAACGCCCTAGTCCCTGTCTTTTGCCTCGTCATCGGCTTGCTCTGCCTCGAAGACGGTCACTGATATATTGTCCAGATTCTCCGAGAACCGGCGCATCGCCGAAATGAAATCGAAGCGCGACATTCCCCGATCCATCTGGATGTCCCAGGAAACCCAGGGATCGCCATCATCGTCCAGCGAAATACTCGCAAAACGCCATTCCTTGACGATGTCGAGCGCAAGTTCTGGTGGCATCGGATCCTTGCGGTCAAACCCCACTATCAGCCTGAGCGATTCGCAGCCTTCATGCGTTTCCTCGTCGCAATCATAGAACTGGATCGAGCCGTCCCAACCGAGAAAATCGATCGTGATTTCCGGATCGCCAATCTTGTCCTTGCCCAGTGTGACCTCGTAACCGGCCTGATCCAGCACCTTCACCAGATTTGCCGGATCGTTTGCGCTGACCAGTTCGGTTTCGTCCTGGTCCATCGCTGAAGCCGGAATGGCCGCAGACAGCGCCAAAGCCAGCGTCAGTGCGCCGGAAATCGATTTCCCACTCATGTATCTTACCATCCCTGCGGTTTGCCCTTGTTCTGCTCATCGAGCCAGGCCTTCAACGGAGCGAAATATTCGACCATCGCCTTGCCGCTCATCTGCCGCTCTCCCGTGAAGGCCTCAAGCGCATCGGGCCAGGGCTTGCTGGCGCCCATCGCAAGCATGGCGTTGAGGTTCTTGCCCACTTCCTTGTTGCCGTAGAACGAGCAGCGGTGAAGCGGACCCTTCCAGCCCGCCTGGTCGCAGGCGGCCTTGAAGAACTGGAACTGCAGGATACGCGCGAGGAAATAGCGCGTGTAGGGAACATTGCCGGGCACGTGATACTTCGCGCCGGGATCGAAGGCGTCGGGTCCGCGCGGAACCGGCGGGACGATTCCCTGATACTGATAGCGAAGCGTCGTCCACTGCTCGTTATAGTCCTCGGGCGCGACCGATTCGTCGAACAAGCTCCAGCGATAGCGATCGACCATCAGACCAAATGGCAGGAAGGCAACCTTGTCCATCGCCTGCCGCAGCAGCAGACCGATATCCTTGTTGGCGCTCGGCACGTCCTTCTTATCGAGCATGTCGATCTGAACCAGGTATTCGGGCGTGATCGACAGCGCGATCATGTCTCCGATCGCTTCGTGGAAGCCATCATTTGCGCCGCTAAGATAGAGGAATGGCTTCTCGTTATAGGCGCGCTGGTAGTAGTTATGGCCCAGCTCGTGGTGGATCGTCGTGAAGTCATCTGCATTGGGTTTGATGCACATCTTGATCCGCAGATCGTCGACATTGTCGATATCCCACGCGCTGGCATGGCACACCACCTCCCGATCGCGCGGTTTCACAAACTGGCTACGCTCCCAGAATGTTTCTGGAAGCGGCGCAAAGCCAAGCGAGGAGAAGAACTGTTCGCCCACCTTGACCATGTCGGTTTCGGAGAGACCCTTCTTCTCGATCAGATCGGTCAGGTCGTAACCGATATCGCCCGCCCCTTCGGGCGCGACCAGCGGGTAGATATTGCCCCATTCCTGTGCCCACATGTTGCCGAGCAGGTCAGCACGGATCGGGCCGGTCGCGGACTGGACTTCGTCGCCATATTTCTCGTTCAGCTTCGACCGGACATAGGTGTGGAGCGCGACATAGAGCGGCTTCACTTCCTGCCACATACGCTCCGTCTCTTCGGCGAACTGGTCAGGGTCCATGTCATAATTCGAACGCCACATTGAACCGAGATCGGCGAATCCCAGCTCCTTCGCACCTTCGTTGGCGATGGAAATCATGCGCGTGTAATCCTCGCGCATGGGAGCGCCGACATTATCGTGCCAGCTCGACCACATTTCCGCATATTCAGCGGGTGTGTGGTCAAGATTGCCCATCTCCGCCTCGATGTCGGAACCGTTGATCTCCTTGCCATTGAGCGTCCCGCGGCCCTTGCCATAGGCAGAGCCCAGGCGGGTTGCGATCTCGTTCAGCTCGGTTGCCGCGCCGTCACGCGCGGGCGCGGGCATCACAATGCCGTTGCGCAGGATATCGAGCTTTCGGGCAACGTCGGGATCGAGGCCCTCGACCTCTGCATACCGCGCCGCTTCGGTGGCATATGCGACCGCCTTTTCTGTTGCCGTGGCGCCATATTTCGCCGCAAGCGCATCGCTGTCGTGCATGATGTAAGTCGCATTGATCCACGCAATGCGGCTGAACTCGACCGAGAATCCGAAAAGATCCTTCTCGACCATCGCTACCCAATCGGCTGCACCCTGCGGCGTCAGCGGATAGGGGTCGGTTTGCTGCTGCTCAGCCGCTGCCACAGTCTCGACTGCGGTATTCTGCATGGTCGTGCAGGCACCAAGCGATGCGGCGAGCGCTGCAAGAGCGACGGGAGCGATTTTCATATGCGGGTTCCCCTGTGAGAGATATTCGGTTTCTTTCGTTACCGGTTTGGACCGGCGGGCTGCGGGAATCAAGCGGTTGGGCGAACCCGGCGCTTCAGGATCAAGCCCAGCAGGACCGCGAAGAATGTGACGAGGAATGCAACGATTTTGATTGGCCTGACCGTAGCGGCGAGACCGGCAAGAGAATCGTCTCCACGCATGGCGCTGAGCTGGATGAACTGGGAGATAGTCTCGGTGTAGTCCGTGACCACAAACAACACCGCTGAAATAACTGCGACAATTCCGATGAAGCGCAGCAGGCCCACTCCCAACCTCGACAATTTCAATCCACCCAGAAATGAACCGATCCCGAATATGCCGATGAAGCACAGGTCAGAAATCATGGCTATGCGCGCCTGTCCCGCTTGCCCGGCATTGGCCCAGGCACGCTGAATCCGGTCGACTTCGGAGGCGGTCGCCGCTGCCTGATGATCGAGGATGCCGCCCGGCACTTCGGGAATGTTGAGCGGCAATCCCAAGATGATCGTCACTCCGAAAGCCAGGATTCCCCCAATCCAGAATAGCCAGAATCGACGCCCCATAATCATTCTCCCTCCGTCAGCCAGTTTGCGATCGCTTCGCCCATTTCAGGCTTGGTAACCGAACTCATATGCGTACCCGGCACTTCGACATAGGTCGCGTTGGGCAGCAGGTTGGCCAGATCCTGCGCCGAACCATTGTCATGGTCCTCGTCTCCGCAAACTACCAGCGTAGGCATTGTCACGGTCTGCAATCTCTCGAGATCCATGTCCGGCATTGTCTCGAGCAGCATGCGGGCGGCAGTCCGGTCCACGCCTTGCGATTTCAGGAACTGTTTTGAAAAATAGGCCGGATCGCCTTGCTTGATGTCGTCAAATTCGTCGATCACGCGTTTGAAGAAGGAGGAGCGCTTCTCCCATTCGCCAAGTCCGGCCGTGCCCATGCCGCCGATGACCAAGCGTGCCGGTTGCAGCACACCCTGCGCCACGCCGTGGAGCGACGTCCGTGCGCCAAGCGAGAATCCGCCCAGATCATAGTCATCCGCGCCATGGTGTTCGATCAGCGCCACGACATCCCTGACCAGCACATTTTGCGGATATTTTGCGGGATCTTGCGGAGCGTCGCTTTCTCCATGGACACGAAAATCGAGCATCACCACTTTGTAGCCTGCGTCGGCAATGCGCTGCGCATGACCCCACTTTATCCAGTTCATATCAGAGCTTGAGAAGAGGCCATGGAGCAGGATGAAGGTCCGCCCTTGCCCTATCGTATGGACAGCCAATCGAGTGCCGTCAAAGGAGGTGAAGTGTTCGGTCGAGAATGTCATTTCAACAGGCTAGCTGCGATTTCCGGCCACTGCCAGACTTCACTTGCAGATTATAAGTGCACTTATTATATGCGCAGCTATGATCCATGAACTTGGCTATCGTCTGGCTGATAACTCGCGGCTGCTGCGGCGTCTTTTTGACGATCGCGTTCGCAGCCTGGGGCTGACGGCCGCACAGGCTCGCCTGCTCCTTTCACTCCATCGTGAACCGGGAAAAAATCAGGCCTTCTACGCCGAAAAGCTTGAGATCGAGCCGATCACTCTCACCCGGATCGTCGATAGGATGGAGGACGCTGGCTGGGTCGAACGCAAGCCCGATCCCAGTGATCGTCGGGCGCGAATGGTTCAACTGACGACGAAGAGCCACAACATCGTTTCGCAACTTCGGGATAAGGTGGAAAACATGTTCGAGGAGGTCCTCGATGGATTTAGTGAGGATGACAGGAGGTTATTGGGCAGTCTGCTCGATCGCATAGGGAGCAACCTCTACGCTGCACGCGATATGGAACTGACCAATGGCTGACGTTGACCCGCAGATGGAAACCGAATTGGCCGAACAGGCCGACGCGCAGGCCAGGCATCAGCCGGAGCGAAAGGGCGGGAAGCGGCGGCGCCTGGTTATCATGCTGGCTGTTCCTTTGGCGCTGCTGATTGGCGGCGGGATTTACTGGCAGAGCCAGATAGGCAAGGCATCGACCGACAATGCCTATGTCCAGCAAGACAAGGTTTCCGTTTCCTCGCAGGTCGGTGGCGAGATTGTCGAAGTATTCGTCAAAGACGGGGACGAGGTTGCAAGCGGCGATTTGCTGTTCAAGATCGATCCCGAACCCTTCAAGTTGCAAATCGCACAGGCCGATGCCGCGATTGCGACGGCGCAGGCCAACGTCACTGCTCTGGCGAATTCGAAAGATCTTTCGGGCGTGGACATCTCTGCTGCCCGCGAAGATATTGCCTTCGCGCTGGCGACTTTGGAGCGGCAGCAATCCCTGTGGGACCGGGGTTTTACTACCAAGGCCGATTATGAAGCCGCACAGCACGCGGTCGAACAGGCACGGGAACAGATGCGCCAGGCCCAGGCCAAGCAGACAGCAGCGCGCGCCAAGCTTGCGACGGGCGCCGCGGTACCCGGTATCAACCCGCAAGTGGCGGCGGCAAAGGCTCAACGTGCAACGGCAGAGCTCAATCTGAGGCGGACCGAGGTTCGCGCGCCAATGGCGGGTCGGATCGCGCAAGCGGATCGCCTGCAACTCGGGCAGCAGGTGGTCCCCGGCCTGCCCGTCGTCACGCTGGTCGAAAGCGGCTCGTCCTATGTCGAGGCCAATTTCAAGGAAACCGATCTCGCTCACATGAATGTCGGCCAGCGGGCCAGGATCCAATTCGACGCCTATCCCGAGCTTGAACTAGAAGGCCATGTCGCATCGATCGGTGCGGGGACGGGTTCGGAGTTCTCCGTCCTTCCGGCACAGAACGCCACCGGCAACTGGGTGAAAGTGACGCAGCGCGTGCCCGTGAGAATCGCTATCGACGAGAAGAGCCCGCGTCCCCTGATCGCCGGCATCTCGGCGGAAGTGACTGTCTATACCAGCGAGAAGAAGTAGCTCGCGCTCCATGGCTTCAAGTACAGCCAGCCCTGATGCGCCCAGAGGCGGAGCGGTAGTCGCCGGACAAGACGAGGATGTCCCTGTCCATCCGGTAGAGAATACCGGGATGCTGATTGTTGGCGTCCTGCTCGCGTCAGGTATCCAGATCCTCGACACAACCATTGCGAATGTGGCGATCCCGCATATGCAGTCGGCACTCGGCGCGACCGTGGATACGGTCACCTGGGTGCTGACGAGCTATATCATAGCGTCGGCCATCGCTATGCCGGCAACGGGCTGGCTGGCGAACCGGATCGGATCGCGCAATCTCTTCCTGGCATCGGTAAGCAGTTTCATCCTGGCTTCGATGGCTTGCGGCATGGCGCAGAACCTTGAGCAGATGGTCATCTTCCGTGCGATCCAGGGCGTTGCTGGCGCTTTCCTGGCCCCGCTTAGTCAAAGTTCGCTGCTCAATGCCACGCGCCCCAGCAAACATCCGCAAATGATCGCATTATGGGGCATGGGGGTAATTATCGCGCCAATCATCGGGCCGATAACGGGAGGTTGGCTAACCGAAAATCTCAACTGGCGTTGGGTCTTCTATGTCAACGTACCATTGGGCGCGATCGCGCTGGCCATGTTGTTCGCGACATTGCCCGGTCATCGCGAAACGGCTCGGCGGTTCGACATGTTCGGCTTTGCCATGATTGCGCTGGCCCTGGCGGCACTGCAGATGATGCTCGACCGCGGGCATTCGGTCGATTGGTTCGATTCCTGGGAGATCTGGATCTACGCCGGGGTAATTCTGTCCGCGGGGTGGGTGGCCGTGGTGCATCTGGTGACGGCAGCGAACCCGCTGTTCGACCGGAAATTATTTCAGGATCGCAATTTCACCATAGGGCTTGTCTTCATGGTCGCACTTGGCGTCGTCATGTTGGCGAGCATGGCGTTGCTGCCACCCATGTTGCAAAACCTGTTTGGTTACGGCGTGATCGATACCGGCATGGTGTTGATGCCGCGCGGTGTCGGCGTATTCATGAGTATGCAGGTCGCTAACCTGCTCACGCGTAAGGGAGTGGACCCGCGCGTCATGGTGATGGCGGGCTTCATGATTATTGCCTTTTCCCTGTGGGAGATGGCGCAATGGTCCTTGCAGGTAGATACAAACCACATCGTCAGCACCGGCATTGTTCAGGGGCTGGGAATGGGTCTGTGCTTCATCCCGCTCAATATCGTCGCCTTTGCAACGCTTCCGCCGCAACTGCGGACCGAGGGATCAAGCCTGCTCAACCTGTTTCGCTCGATCGGTTCGTCCATAGGTATCTCTCTGGTTACGGCAGTATTGGCGCGGAACATTCAGGTCAGCCATGCCGATCTCGCCAGCCACATTACAAGCGCTGCGGGCAATTCGATGATCGATGTGGCGACAATCGACCGCTACCAGTCTGTCGGGGAAACCGCGCTTGCCATCGTGAATGGTGAAGTGACGCGACAGGCAGCCATGGTGGCCTATGTTGACGACTTCTGGATGATGATGTGGGTCACGCTGGCAGTGGTACCCTTGCCACTGCTGATGAGGCGGCACCGCTAGCCGGGATTGCACTGACGCGGAGCAAGTCCCTTCTGTTCCATTCGCCATTTCGCCATGTCGATCCGGTCCTGGCCGAAGAATGGTTCGCCTTCGAATACCAGCGTCGGCACACCCCAGTGGCCTGCATCCTCTAGCGCCTGCTGGTTTGCAGCGATTTCGGCATCGAGAGCTTCGGCGTCGGCCGCAGCTTCTGCTTCCAGCTCGGCAATATCGAGTCCCGCGCGCCTGACAGCCCCCGCCAGGTGCTCACCTTCGTGCCAATCGTCGACTTCGCCCGACCAGATCACGCGCGATACCTCGTCCGCAAACTCAAGCCCAACGCCCCGGCGAGCCGCCGCCTGGCCCATCCGCACGAGCCGATGGATATAGGGCTGCTCCTTTGCGATTACGCGGGTCGTCAAGTCCTGGATTACGGGGTCCGGCCGCGGCCAGCGCATTGGTATCCCGAGCATCTGCGAACTGCGGAAAGAGTCGAGGAAAATATATCGCCCGGCCAGCTTGTTTCCTTCGGCGAAGAACTCCGGCTGCCGGATCGCCAACGGATAGACGGGCTTGAGCGCAATCTCGAGGTCATAAGCCTCGGCCATCGCGCGGTATCGACCGATCGATAGGTAGCTATAGGGCGAACGAAAGCTGAAATAGAGGTCGGCGCTGAGCGTCATTCACGCAGCATCGCGCAAGCTAACGGAATATGCAATTCACCCCAGCCCACATGCTGTTGGGCTTGGAGGCCTCGTCATCGGAATCGAACAGCAGCGAAATTGTTCCATCTTCATCGTCCCCGATGAAATATTCGGCACCCAGGCTACTGTCCTCAACAGGCTTCAGCCTGTTATCCTCACCTGAAAGTTCTGCGCGGGTCAGATCGGGCACATAGTCGCTGCCGCTGGCGGACCAGCCCACGAATTTATCGCTCTGGAAATTGAGCGTGATGCCATCGAATGTGGTGGAACTGACAGGGCCCGCAGGACATTCCTTGTTGGTCTGGCGGTCCTTGACGTTGCCCAGCGCCGCCACCAGCGAATCCTCGGTCGTGGCCCTGACAGTCCCGAAAGGAACTACCCTCGCCTCATCGCCGTCCTGTGCCGGTATGGTGATCCCGTTGGCCCCGAGATCGACCATCAGCTTGGTGATATCGGGCGAACGCTCAGCAACCGCCATCTCCCCCTCGTTCTCGCCGGCCTGTGGTGAACAGGCAAGCAGTGCTGCGAGCGGGAGGATGGCGATGCGTTTCATGGATTATCCCTTCTTGAGGTGCCGCCGACCCAGGAGTTCGGCGATTTGTACCGCGTTGAGCGCTGCACCCTTGCGCAAATTGTCGGAGACGCACCACAACGTGAGGCCATTCTCCACCGTCGGGTCTTCACGCACACGGCTGATATAGGTTGCGCCGTCGCCGGCACACTCGACTGGCGTGACGTAACCGCCATCCTCGCGCTTGTCGACCAGCATGCAGCCGGGGGCCTCGCGCAGGATATCCATCGCCTGTTCGGCAGAAAGCTCATTCTCGAACTCGATATTCACCGCTTCCGCATGGCCGACAAAGACCGGCACGCGCACGCATGTGGCGCTGAGTTTGACCTTGGGATCGAGGATCTTCTTGGTCTCGACCACCATCTTCCATTCTTCCTTGGTAGAACCATCGTCGAGGAAGACATCGATATGCGGGATCACGTTGAAGGCAATCTGCTTGGTGAACTTTGATGGTTCGACCTGGTCGCCCACGAAGATAGCGCGGCTCTGGTCGAACAGCTCGTCCATGCCCGCCTTGCCAGCGCCGGAAACCGACTGATAGGTCGAAACGACGACGCGCTTGATCGTCGCGGCATCGTGCAGCGGCTTGAGTGCCACGACCAGCTGCGCGGTCGAGCAGTTGGGGTTGGCGATGATATTGCGCTTCGAATAGCCGTCGATCGCATCGGGGTTCACTTCGGGCACGATCAGCGGAACGTCGGGCTCCATGCGGTAGAGCGAGCTGTTGTCGATCACCACACAGCCTGCCGCCGCGGCCTTGGGCGCATAATCCTTGGTCGCGGTGCTGCCACAGGCGAACAGGGCGATGTCCCATCCGGTGAAATCGAAATGCTCGATGTTCTTGCACTTGAGCATCTTGCCCGTATCGCCGAACTCGACCTCGGTTCCAGTTGAGCGACTGCTCGCAACCGCCGCAACTTCGTCGCACGGGAATTCGCGCTCGGCGAGGATCGCCATCATTTCGCGTCCGACATTGCCTGTCGCACCGACAACCGCCACCCGGTAACCCATTCAAACTTCCTTTCGTCAAACGCATGTTGCGTCGCAGCAAGGCCGTTAGCCCTCCACTGCGCGCAACGCAATCACACCAAATCTAACAGATAGAGAAGGAGCATCACTGCCCCGGCCAAAGAACCGCACAATCCGCAAATCGAGACCCAGCGCCTGCCGGCCCGGCAATGAACCGCCAGCCAGTTCACCAGCGCAAAGATCAGCAGGAAGACCAGGCTCGCGCCTTCGACCAGCGAAGCGATGTTGCCAATCAAGACTAGCACGATAGCGACGCCCGAGATCACCAGCGTCCCGAACCACGGCACGTCACGCTCGTCGCGGCTTGCGAACAGCGCGGGCAGTTCGCCGTCGAGAGCCGCGCTTTCCGCCAGCCTGGCGGTGGCGAACACTGTGGCATTTATCGCGGAGCCTGCAGAGAAGGTCGCTGCAATCGAAACGGCGATGAAGCCTGCGAGACCCAGTGCCTCGCGTCCTGCCAGCGCCAGCGCGACTTCCTCTTGTTGCACAATGGCTGGCGCACCCGCCAGCATGGTCGCGCCCACTGCCACCATCATATAGGTCGCCATCGTCACGAGGATCGCCGCGGGCATGGCCACCCGGATCGTGCGCGGGGCGTCTCGCATCTCGTCATAGTCGTAGCTGAGGAGCTGGAAGCCCTCATAGGCCATGAACACCACGCCCATCCCAACCAGCGCGGCCCCGAACCCAACCGGCTGACCCGCCTGCAGCAGGAGACGCTCCGGCGCCCAGTGCCACATGCCGATCCCGGCCAGAGCAAGGAGGATCATGAGCTTGCCCCACACTGCAACCTTTTCCAGCAAGGTTGCCTGTGCGGCCCCCATCAGGTTTACGCCTGCGAGCACTACGATGGCCGCGACCGCCGCGAATAGTTTTGCCCAGGTTGCCGCATGGAAGACATTGGCGGCATAGGCGCCAAAAGTGACCGCATAGACCGACACCGTCAGCGTGTAGCCCGCGATAAGGGTCCACACGACCGCCAGAGCCGCCCGGTTCCATCCCAATTCGCGCAGATAAGCGTAGGAGCCGCCCGATTTGCCGATCTGACGAGTCAGCGCGGAATAGCTTTCGCCCGATGCCAGCGCCAACAGACCGCCGAGCATGAAGCTGAACCAGGTCCAATGCCCTGCAACCGTTATGACGACGCCCAGCGTCGAGAATATCCCACCGCCGATCATGCCACCGACGGCCATGGCCCAGGCCCCGCCGGGACCCAAGGGTTCTTCGCCGGAGCCGAGCGCCTGCTCGTCGCCTTCTTGATCAATCGCCTGGTTCATGGATTGCTGCGCGTCCCGCCTTCGATCAGCCAAAGAGAAAGGGCGCCCCAATCTACTTGGAGCGCCCCTTCGAGAAACTTTGGCTATTTGCCTCGGATCGTTATTCCTCAGCCTTCCGCCTTCACGTTCTCGCGGCGCTCCGCAATACGTGCGCGTTTACCGGTACGGCCGCGCAGGTAATAGAGCTTCGCCCGGCGCACAACGCCGCGGCGAACCACGGTAATGCTGTCGACGATCGGCGAGTAAAGCGGGAATACGCGCTCAACACCTTCGCCGAAGCTCATTTTGCGAACGGTGAAATTGCTGTTGATGCTGCGGTTCGAGCGGGCAATCACCACGCCTTCGAAGTTCTGGATACGCTCACGCGTGCCTTCCTTGACCTTCACGCCCACGCGAACGGTGTCGCCTGCACGGAATTCGGGAACGTCCTTCGCCGCCTTGGCGATTTCTTCCGCTTCGATCTGCTGGATCAGGTTCACTGGTCCAAGTCCTTCTTTTTTCGCCGCGCGCCAGAGGCAGACTGGTCCCGAGCGCCACTATAGCGCTCCCAAAGGTCCGGCCTGCGTAACCGAGTGTCTTCTTCGCTGCGTTGCTTGCGCCACGCCGCGATCTTCGCATGATCCCCCGATCGCAGCACTTCGGGGATCGTGCGCCCTTCCCATTCCTGAGGTCGGGTATATTGCGGATATTCGAGCAGGCCTTCTTCGAAGCTCTCCTCGGTTCCGCTGTCGGGCGCGCCCATTACGCCGGGAAGCAGGCGAATGCAAGCGTCAAGTATGGCCAAAGCCGCGGGTTCTCCGCCCGAAAGGACCACATCGCCCAGACTGACCTGTTCGATCTCGGGCCGCGCTTCGAACAACCGCTCGTCAAAACCTTCGAAACGGCCGCACAGGATTGTAACTCCCGGGCCCGCGGCAAGCTCGCGAATGCGCTCCTGCCTGATGGGTTTTCCGCGCGGGGTCATGGCAAGGATGGGGCGCCCATCTGCAACGCTATCGACTGCCGCTGCCAGCACATCGGCCTTCAGCACCATGCCTGCCCCGCCCCCTGCAGGTGTGTCGTCAACTGTGCGATGCTTGTCGGTCGCGAAATCGCGGATTTGGACCGTCTCGCAGGACCAATCGCCCCGTTCGAGCGCGCGCCCGGCGAGGCTTACGCCCAGCGGCCCGGGAAACATCTCCGGATAGAGCGTCAGGACAGTGGCGGCGAAAGTCATTCAGGGAGTTCCCATATCTGCGGGTCGGAGAATTTGTGCTCTTCCGCCAGTTCTTCCAACAGCCATTCGCGAAACCGTTCGATCTTCCTGACACCCACGCGGCCCGCCGGATGAACGAGATAGTGCGAGACCCGGGGCACGTAGAGCGTTTCAAATGGCTGCACCAGCCTTCCCGTCTGAAGATCGGTGCGCCAGAAGAGGGGAGTCAGCATTGCTACGCCAAATCCGCCCAGGATCGCATTTGCTTCCTGCATCTGGCTGTCCATCACCACCCCGAGCCGTGAGGGCGGCGGCGTACCAAGCCCGGCACTGGCAAACCAGCCATTCCAGATCCCGTCGTTTGGCGTGAGCCGGTTGGTCTCCAACAGATCCTCGGGCTTGGAGATAGCGTTTCGCTCAATGAACTCGGCGGTACAGATCGGGGAGAAATGCTGGCGAAACAGGAAATCGGATCGCAACCCATCCCATTGCCCCGCGCCAGATCGGACCGCGACATCGATATGGCCACCCGTCAGATCGACCAACTCGTTCGCAAGCGAGAGTCGAACGGCAATATCAGGGTATCGCAACTGGAACCGCCCGATCCGCGAAGACAGCCATGCGCCGCCGACCGACATGGCCGCATTGATCGAGAGGATTTCCGCATCGTCCTCCCGCAGCGCCTCGAAAGCGTCGGCAATACCCGCGAACCCACCGCTCACTGCAGGTAACAAGCGCTGCCCGGCTTCGGAAAGGCGAACGCGCCCCTTCTCGCGTACGAACAGCGGTTTGCCGACGCGGTCTTCCAATTGGCGGATTTGATAGCTGATCGCGGCCTGGGTCAGCCCCAGTTCCTCTGCGGCGCGTGAGAAATTCTCGTGCCTCCCAGCAGCTTCGAAGGCGCGTATCGCAGTAAGGGGAGGTAGCTGGTTCATTCCCAACCTTATAAGGCACCCTTATATCATTTGCTACCCGTTTTGTTGGCGTCAGCGCATTGGTTGGTGCATCTAGCACTCATCGACGCACTAGGAGATTAGCCATGTTGGAAGCACAAGTAACAAGGAGCGACAGCGATCTGTTCGCTACGCTCCCGATTGAGGATGAAGAAAGCCTGTTTGATTATCTCAGGCCTTATCTCACGAACCAGGAAGCAAGTCTGCTCGGGTTCAGCCCGGCGAATGACGAAGATGATGGGACTCGCAGCTTCGTCCCTTCGCTTCTTGCAGGGATTGCTGCGACCGTATCTACGGCGGTGCTGTTCGCCACCGTCGGTTTCGTTTCCACGCTCGGCCTGGCCGAAGCTGGTGGCGGTGTTGCCGCTCTCATCTAACCTCCAGGATGAGCGGCGGCATGTAGAGGGGGTGAGGCTAGCAGATGGGGCACGTCCCGCACCTGTTGGTTCAGCTTCACCCTCTCAAATAGGAGTGGCCTGCAATTAGTTCTTGGGAAGCTTGTGTCGCGGTGTGACAAATTTGGTGGAACCGATCGCTGCAGCTAGCCCCGCAACGGCCGATCCGCCTAGAATAAGCAAGTCCGTACCTGTCGCGACAACACTATCATTGGTACCGATTTGCGCAGCCAATGTAGCCACGCTAGGCCCTATACCCGCTATCAAGTGTCGCAGTCTGGCCTTGATATTGGGTGAGAGCTTGAGGATTGCCAGGTTAAAGACCGTCGCTGTCGCTGTGCAGATTGCCAGCGTCGTGGCCGGGTTGTCGATCATCTTGCGCCTCTCTGTCCTGTTCCGTTGTTCGACTCTGACATTGAGATTTAGTGCATTAATACACTAACTCATCCAAGAAGCTAGTCCTCAACGAAATTGACCGAGATTACCAATCGGTCACTGTCCCATTCGAGCACGGCCTGCTCGGTCATGGGCACCATGAACGTTTTCACACCCTTTGCTGGCGCAGGAACTTTTTCGATTTCAATGATGTCACTCGCGCCGAAATTCTCGACCGCGATTACGCGTCCCACGGGTTCGCCTGCGTCCGTAACCACCGCCAAGCCGATCAGGTCTGCGTGGTAATACTCGCCCTCATCCAGTGTGGGGAGTGAGGAACGGGACACGGTGAGCGTGGTCCCACGCAGCTTTTCAGCCGCAGAACGATCGTTCACACCGTCGAAGCGCGCGATTGCCCCGCCCTTGTTGTCGCTGCGAAGCTTGGTGAGGGTCAATTCCCCTTCATTGAAGCTGGTATGGGCCTTGAGGGCATCGAGCCCGTCACCCAACAGCTTCAGCCGGACCTCGCCCGTCACGCCATGCGCACCGGTAATGGCGGCAAGGGTGACGGGCTTGTCCGACATGGAAAGGCTTACTCGGCCTTTTCTTCGGCTGCGTCCTCAGCAGCAGCTTCTTCTGCTGGTGCTTCTTCGGCAGCAGCTTCTTCAGCCGGTGCTTCTTCAGCGGCTGCTTCCTCGACTACTGCTTCTTCCTCGGCCGGTGCTTCAGCTGCTTCCTTGGCGGCTTCTTCGGCTTCGGCCAGCTTCGCAGCTTTTTCCTCGGCGCGTTCCTTGGCTGCTTCGCCCGGCTCGGCCTTCTGAGGATTGTTGCGCGGCGCGCGCTCCAGGATGCCGGCGGCATCGAGGAAGCGGTGGACGCGGTCGCTCGGCTTGGCGCCGACGCTCAGCCAGTGACGCGCACGGTCTTCGTTGAGCTTCACGCGCTCACCCGAATCCTTCGGCAGCATCGGGTTGTAGGTGCCGATCTGCTCCAGATACTTGCCGTCACGCGGGCTGCGCGTGTCGGACACAACGATGCGGTAATAAGGACGCTTCTTCGCGCCACCGCGCGAGAGACGAATTGCAACTGCCATTGTACTTACCTTTCCAGTCTTAAAGTCTTGAAATCATTTCTTGTTGAGCATGTCACGAAGATCAGGCGGGAGCGTGTCCGGATCGACCGAGGGCCCCTTGCCGCCTGAGCCGCCAAGCCCCGGCAGGCCGCCGCCCGGGCCACTCAAACCCGGCATCGCGGCACCCAGGCCGCCTCCACCGAACAGGGCGCCGAGCCCCTTGAGCCCGCCCATCTTCTTGATCTGTTTCATGGCGCGGGACATCTCCTGGTGCATCTTCAGCACCTTGTTGACTTCCTGCACCTCTGTTCCGCTGCCCGCCGCCACGCGCCGCTTGCGCTTGGCGTTCATCAGCGCGGGATTTTCGCGTTCCTTGGGCGTCATCGAACCGATGATCGCATCCATATGGACGAGCACCTTATCGTCCATATTGCTTGCCGCCATCGCTGCTTTGGCTTTCTTCATGCCAGGCAACATTCCCGCCAGCATACCCAGTCCGCCCATGTTCTGCATTTGCTGAAGCTGGGTACGCAGATCGTTGAGGTCGAACTGCCCCTTGGCCATGCGCTTGGCCATGGCTTCGGCATCTTCTTCCTTGATCGTCTGCGCGGCCTTTTCGACCAGGCTGACGACATCGCCCATGCCCAGGATGCGGCCCGCAACACGATTGGGATCGAAAGCTTCGATCGCGTCGAGCTTCTCACCCGTGCCTGCAAACTTGATCGGCTTGCCAGTAACGTGACGCATCGAAAGCGCGGCACCGCCACGCGCATCGCCGTCCATTCGGGTCAGAATCACGCCAGTCAGCGGCACTTCGCCACTGAAGCTCTGGGCGACATTGACTGCGTCCTGGCCAGTCAGGCTGTCGACAACCAGCAGCACTTCCTTGGGTGTCGATACGCCTGCAACGGCCTTCATCTCGGCCATCAGCGCTTCATCGACATGCAGGCGGCCCGCGGTGTCGAGCAGCAGCACATCGACCGCCTGCAGCCTGGCAGCCTCCAAGGCGCGGCGCGCAATATCGACCGGTTGCTGACCCGCAACGATCGGCAGCGTCGCGACATCGACTTGCGTGCCAAGAACAGCGAGCTGCTCCTGCGCGGCCGGGCGATTGACGTCGAGCGATGCCATCAGCGCCTTTTTGCCGTGCTTCTCCTTGATGAGCTTGCCCAGCTTGGCGGTTGTGGTCGTCTTACCGGAGCCTTGCAGGCCGACCATCATGATGACGACGGGAGGCTTTGCATCGAGCTGGAGGCCTTCGACCTCTGTGCCGCCGAGCATGTCGACCAGCTCGTCATGGACGATCTTGACGACTTGCTGGCCTGGCGTGACCGAACGCAACACGTCCTGCCCCACGGCCTTTTCGGTGACATTGTCGATGAAACGGCGCGCAACGGGCAGCGCAACGTCAGCTTCAAGCAGCGCGACACGGACTTCGCGCATCGCATCGCGAACGTCCTGTTCCTTCAGCGCGCCCCGCCCTTTCAGGCGGTCGAACACGCCGCCAAGGCGATCTGACAGATTGTCAAACATGCGTGTCCATTACTCCTCCGACGTGCAGCCACGCCGATAAATACGCGAAAAACGCCGGCGGACGAAAACTCGTCGGCCAGCGTGCGAAAATCTTCATCTGGTCGCTTCCTAATCGAAAAAGTGGGCCCCACTTCTTCTGGGAAACTCCCGGACCGAAATCCGACTTTGTTCAGTATCGAGTGGTGGAGCCTAGCGGGATCGAACCGCTGACCTCTACAATGCCATTGTAGCGCTCTCCCAGCTGAGCTAAGGCCCCGAGCACTCGATTTTGCAGTGCAGCAAATGCCGCACCCCTTGCGGGAAGCGCCCAATATAAAGCACGCTCCCCCTTTGCAACATTATTTTTTCGCCTCAGGCGCTGGCAGCCGTGTCCGCGGCCTTGGTTTTCCTCGCTCGCGCGACCCAAAGACAGCATCGCTGCCGGCGCCCGGCGTCTGAGGTTCACAAACTAGCTATCGTCTTCGTCGTCGTCGCCCTTGCCCTTGGTCACGCCAAGATCGTCGTCACCGCCGAGGTCGACTTCATTGTCCGGCGAATCTTCGTCATCGTCGACGGCCAGATCTTCCAGATCGTCATCGCCGCCGAGATCGGAGTCCGCTTCGGCCTCTTTCTTCTTCTCGTCTTCCTCGAACGGGATCGGCTGCTTCGACTTCAGCACGGGTTCGGGATACCATTCCTCGCCGCACTCGATGCAGGCGACCGGTTCGTCCTTGCCCAGATCGTAAAAGCGTTCCCCGCATTTGGGGCAGGAACGCTTGGTGCCCCATTCTGGCTTGGCCATGTCTTACATTTCCTTTGGTCCGGCCCGGTACTCGCAGGCGAGCCGTGCAAAATCTTCTCTTTCTTGATGGGTAGCAAAAGACCCCGAATCAAGAGCGCCGCGCGCCTTGCCATAGGGGCATGGCGCTGTCAAAAGCCGCGCTCCTTCCCAATCCATTCTTTTGCCGGAACTTCGATTGCCCGCTCACAGATTTCTTCCGCCCAAAACCCCGCTGACCGGTCGTATCCGCGTACCGGGCGACAAGTCGATCAGCCATCGATCGATCATGTTCGGTGCGCTGGCTGTTGGCGAAACGCGCGTCTCCGGACTGCTCGAGGGCGAAGACGTGATGGCCACGGCCGAGGCCATGCGCCAGATGGGCGCTCATATCGAAAAGCACGGCGACGAATGGCGCATCCGCGGCGTGGGTGTCGGCGGATTGCTCCAGCCCGATGGCGCGCTGGACATGGGCAATAGCGGGACATCGACCCGATTGTTGATGGGCCTGCTGGCCAGCCACGGCATCACCGTCGCCTTTACGGGCGATGCGAGCCTGTCCAAACGACCGATGGGCCGCGTAATTGAGCCGCTCTCACAAATGGGCGCTAGCTTCGAATCCTCGCCGGGCGGCACGCTGCCTCTGATGATGCGCGGTGCCTTGCCCGCCGTGCCGATCACATACCGCCTGCCGGTCGCGAGCGCACAGGTGAAAAGCGCGGTGCTGCTTGCAGGTCTCAACACCCCCGGCATTACCACTGTGATCGAACCGGTACCGACGCGCGACCATTCAGAACGGATGCTACGCGGATTCGGAGCGGAGCTTGACGTCGAGGAAGCGGATGGAGAAAGGATCATCCGTATTCATGGCGAGGCCGATCTCAAGCCGCGGCAGGTCACGGTGCCGGGTGATCCCTCTTCCGCCGCTTTCTTTATTGTCGCAGCACTCATCATCGATGGTAGCGACCTGGTAATCGAGAATGTCGGCCTCAACCCTACCCGCGCCGGCCTGGTTGAAGTGTTGCGCCAGATGGGCGGTAATATCGAGGAGCTGGACCGGCGTGAGGTCGGTGGCGAGCCTGTAGCGGACCTGCGTGTTCGGCATTCGGTCCTGACCGGGATCGACGTCGATCCTGCGGTTGCGCCAAGCATGATCGACGAGTTCCCGGTCCTTTTCGTCGCGGCGTCGATGGCGCAGGGCACAACCACGACAAGTGGGCTTGACGAGCTTCGCGTGAAGGAGAGCGATCGCCTCGCTGCCATGGCTGCCGCGCTGACCAGTGCCGGAGCACGAGTCGAAGAACTGGAAGACGGTTTGGTGATCGAAGGCACGGGAGGCGAGCCGCTGCGCGGAACCGCGGCTTCGCCGGTCACCACTCACCTCGATCACCGCATTGCCATGAGCATGGCGGTGGCAGGGCTCGCTTCAAAGGATGGTGTGGAGGTGGATGACACCGCACCGATCCGCACCAGCTTCCCCAATTTCATGGACCTGCTGGAAGAGGCCGCAGCATGATCATCGCCGTCGACGGCCCCACCGCCTCAGGCAAAGGCACCATTGCCAAGGCGCTCGCATCGCATTTCGGCTTGCCGCATCTCGACACCGGTCTGCTTTATCGCGCCGCCGGCTATCAATGCGCACTCAACGGCGGCGATGTGAACAATGAAGAAGACGCACTCGCAGGTTGCGATTTTCCGGACGACCTTCTGTCCAATCCAGAGTTGCGCAGCGAAGCGACAGGTGGATTGGCTAGCCGCGCTTCCGCCCATCCCGCCGTGCGGCAGGCGCTCTATGAACGCCAACGCGCATTCGCCACACAACCAGGCGGCGCGGTGCTTGATGGGCGCGATATTGGCACAGTCATAGCGCCCGAAGCCGACATAAAGCTGTTCATCACTGCCAGCGTCGAGGCCCGCGCCATGCGCCGCTGGCTTGAGATGACAGGGCGCGAAATCGAAATCCCGCTGGCCGAGATCGAGCAAGACATCGTCCGCCGCGACGATCGCGACATCAATCGCAAAGATGCTCCGCTTCGGGCTGCGCCTGATGCCCGCATCCTTGATACCACGAGGCTCAACAAGGAACAGGCCATTGCAGCCGCCATCGAAGCGGCAGAGTCAGCGGCAAAAGCCTTGCGTTGAACGATCCTGTCCAGAATCGGGGTTAATCCAAGGGCCATCATTGCAGGTCTGCCGCTACAATTACGGACGGACCAGAGCCGCAGTATCGCAAATCGATTTGATTAACTGCTCGGCAAGGATTGCTGCCTAGTGGCGGCTCTATGCCAACGAACCTTGTTAGCGCTCCCAATCGAGGGATTGCCATCACAATCGGACAGTGCGCAATCGTGGCGGTTGCAGTAGGCACACTTCTGTTTGCTCCTTCCGCGAACGGGCAAGTGCTTCTCCTCCCTCTGTCGGACCGTGCGGCCAGCGAATTGCCTGCGCTCACGCTGCGGGCAGATACGAAGCTCGTCTCACCGGGCCCCGTTGAAGGTTCACTCGTTGTAGCCGGGAAATCCCAATCCTTCGCCGATCTGCTTTTCAATCATTCCACACTTGCGCTCGCTACCATTCCGAATGGTTGCACCTCCGGAGACTTAATATGACGCTTAACGAGCTCGGAGAGCTGCAACGCAAGGGGATCGTCATGCTTGTCACGGCAGGCTGGGCGACAACCTTCACGCTTGCCATCATGAGCTTCTGGATGCCAGGAGCCGGCGCGAGCGCTTTGCTGGCCAGCGTCGCGGTGAATATCATTCCAACCTACTGTGCATGGCAGCGGCGCTTTGACATGGCAGCCCTGAATTCCGTCGCCCTGACTGCCGCCGCTCAGCCTGCAATCCTGCTCTACGCCATGCGCGGCGCGGATTGGCAGATCGACATGCATATGTACTTTTTTGTCGGCCTCGCCATGCTTTCGATCCTGTGCGAATGGCGCCCGATAGTAGTGGCGGCAGCCTTCACTGCCGTTCATCACCTGGTGCTGGCTTTCGCCGCCCCAAGCTGGGTATTCGCCAATGGAGGCGGTCTGGATCGCGTGCTGGTCCATGCGCTGGCAGTGGTGCTGCAGGCTGGAGCGCTGATCTATATCGTCATGAGTCTTCGCCAGATGTTCACACGGCTTGGCAATGCTCGTGACGAGAGCAACCGGCTGACCGCGGAAGCCAAGGATGCTTTGGCAAAAGCCGCCCAGAGCGAGGCCGAAGCCGAAGCCGAGAGGGAAAGGCGCCGTGCGGTGAAGGAAGAACAGTCCGAGCGCCAGCGCGAAGAGCTGCTGCGCCTCGCGGCAGAGTTCGAAAGTTCCGTTTCCGGCGTTGCTTCGGCAGTGAGTACCGCAGCTGCGTCTCTCGACGAGGCTGCCGCTTCGCTTGATGGCGTTGCCCAGAACACCGGGCGGCAAGCGACCGAGCTTGCTGGCACCGCAACCCAGACCTCGCAAGCGACGAGATCGCTTGCAAACAGCGTTGCCAACCTTTCCCAATCGATAGCCTTGATCGCAGACAATGCCAGGCAGCAAAGCAGCCTGTCCGATCTTGCCAATTCCAGAGCGCTTGCAGGCGATCAAGCCCTACAATCTTTGGCCGACCGATCGACCAACATTGGGGTCTTCACGCAAACCATCTCGAAGATTGCGACACAGACCAATCTCCTGGCGCTCAATGCTTCGATCGAAGCCGCACGCGCTGGCCTTGCAGGAAAGGGCTTTTCGGTCGTTGCACAGGAGATCAACGATCTCGCCAGGCGCGCCAGTACCGCCACGGACGAGATCGGATCGCTGCTTGGCGGAATGTCTTCCGGTGCCGAACACGCCGAAGACAGTTACAAGCAAGTAACCTCCGCAATCTCCGAGCTTACCGGCGCTGCGCTGGCTATTCAGAGTGCTGTCGAGGAGCAGCGACATTCCGCGTCCGGCATCGAGATGAGTGCCGACGAAACCGCTCTCGGCGTCGACGAAATCGCCAAGCGGATCGGTGATGTTGCGGCGAGTGCCGGGACAGCTGAGAGGCTGTCCGGCGAGGTCAAGAGCGCAGCGGGTGCCTTGCTGGGCCAGGCAGAAGCGCTGCAATCGGCAACGAACAGCTTTGTCCGCCATTTGCGCGCGGCCTGAGCCGCTCGCACTTCCGCCCCCTGGCGGGCGCATTTCCCTTGCTTTTTGGGCATCCATCGCCTAGTCGCGCGCCCGTTCTCGCAATCTTCCGGATTGAAAGGACCTTCGCGGTGGCATTCGGCCTCGCGGAGATGTCGGCCTCTTGCCCTGCTAGCCCTCGCAATGGTGCGTGGGAGGCAGTTTAAGACCCCGGTAAAACCGGCGGCCGGTAGCAAATGTGAATAGGAAACTCACTCTATGGCGACTTCGCCCAACCCTACGCGCGACGATTTCGAAGCGCTTCTCAACGAACAACTTGGCGGTGCAGGCGACGAAGGCTTTGAAGGCCGCGTCGTAAAAGGCACTGTCACTGCAATTGAAAACGGCCTGGCCGTGATCGATGTCGGCCTCAAGAGCGAAGGCCGCGTCTCCCTCAAGGAATTTGCCCGCAACGAAGACGAGCACGGCCTGACCGTCGGCAGCGAAGTCGAAGTTTTCGTCGATCGCGTCGAAAACGCCGATGGCGAAGCGATGCTGAGCCGTGACCGTGCCCGCCGCGAAGCCGCATGGGACAAGCTGGAAAGCGAGTTCGGCGAAGGCAAGCGTGTCGATGGCCGCATCTTCGGCCGCGTCAAGGGCGGCTTTACTGTAGACCTCGACGGCGCCGTGGCCTTCCTGCCCGGTTCGCAGGTCGATATCCGCCCGGTTCGCGACGTCACTCCGCTGATGGATGTGCCGCAGCCGTTCCAGATCCTCAAGATGGATCGCCGCCGCGGCAATATCGTCGTTTCGCGCCGCGCCGTGCTGGAAGAAACCCGCGCCGAACAGCGCAGCGAGCTGATCGACAAGCTCAGCGAAGGCCAGGTGATCGACGGTGTCGTCAAGAACATCACCGATTACGGTGCTTTTGTCGACCTCGGCGGTATCGACGGACTGCTCCATGTCACCGACATGAGCTACAAGCGCGTCAATCACCCGAGCGAGATCATCAATATCGGTGACACCGTCACCGTTCAGATCGTTCGCATCAACGAAGAAACCCAGCGCATCAGCCTGGGCATGAAGCAGCTTGAGAGCGATCCGTGGGACGGTGTCGCGGCCAAGTATCCGATTGGCATGAAGCTTTCGGGCACGGTCACGAACATCACCGAATACGGAGCCTTCGTGGAACTGGAAGCAGGCATCGAAGGCCTGGTCCACGTTTCCGAAATGAGCTGGACCAAGAAGAACGTACATCCGGGCAAGATCGTTTCGACCTCGCAGGAAGTCGAAGTTATGGTGCTGGAAGTCGACAGCGAGAAGCGCCGCATTTCGCTCGGCCTCAAGCAGGCTCAGCGCAATCCGTGGGAAGAATTCGCCGAGAAGCATCCGGTGGGCACCGAAGTCGAAGGCGAAGTCAAGAACGCCACCGAATTCGGCCTCTTCATCGGCCTGGATGGCGATGTGGACGGCATGGTCCACATGTCCGACATCGCCTGGGGCATCTCGGGCGAAGACGCTCTGGCGCTTCACCGCAAGGGTGAGCAGGTCAAGGCAGTCGTGCTCGACGTCGATGTCGACAAGGAGCGCATCAGCCTGGGCATGAAACAGCTTGAAAAGGGTGCACCGAGCGCGGAAGGCGCCGATGCCAGCTCGCTGCGCAAGAACCAGACCGTTACCGTCACCGTCCTCGAAGTCCGCGATGGCGGCCTCGAAGTTCAGGTCGGCGACGATGGCGCCACCGGCTTCATCAAGCGTTCGGACCTCGGCCGCGACCGCGATGAGCAGCGTCCGGATCGCTTCCAGACCGGTCAGAAGGTCGATGCGATGGTCACTGGCTTCGACCGTTCGAAGAAGCCGAACTTCTCGATCAAGGCGCGTCAGATCGCCGAAGAGAAGGAAGCGGTTGCACAGTTCGGTTCGTCCGACAGCGGTGCATCGCTGGGCGACATTCTGGGCGAAGCGCTCAAGAAGAAGGAAGACTGATCCTTCTCCATCCGGTCAACCGGTAAGGAATCGGCCCGCCCTCCCCAGTGAGCGGCGGGCCTTTTCTTTGCCTTTCCTAGGTCGGCCAAGCGGCGTAACATGTGCACTCAGGTAGCGAAGCGATAAGGCCGAGAAGAAACGTTCCATGTTTGAAATCCATCAGTTTCCATGCCTGTCCGACAACTACGGATATCTCATCCATGACCCGGAGAGTGGCGAGACTGCGGCGATCGATACGCCCGACGGCAAGGAATATTTGCGTCAGGCCGAGGCCAAGGGTTGGAAGATCACGCAGATCTGGAACACGCATTGGCACCCGGATCATGCCGGCGGGAACAAGGACATCGTGGCTTCGAGCGGTGCGACAATAATCGCGCCGCAGGAAGTCGAGCGGATCAGTCCGATCGATCGAGTGGTGTCAGATGGGGCTACTGTGTCGCTGGGGCAGTTCACCGCGCATGTGATCGACGTCGGCGGGCATACGCATGGCCACATAGCCTATCACTTTCCGGAAGCCGGCGTGGCCTTCGTTGGCGACAGCGTCTTCGCGCTGGGCTGCGGGCGAATGTTCGAAGGCAATCCAGAGCAGTTCTGGGCCAGCCTGGAGCGGGTTAAAGCCCTTCCCCCTGAGACCACGCTCTATTGCGCACATGAATATACGCAGGCCAACGCCGCATTTGCCCTGCATGCCGACCCGGAGAACGAGGCACTTCATCACTATGCGGAAGAAATCGCTGCCAAGCGTTCACGTGGTGAACCGACCGTGCCAATGGGGCTTGCGCGCGAGCTCGAGACCAATCCATTCCTGCGCGCCGACGATCCTGTGTTGATGGCCAAATGGGGCGGGAGCGATCCGTCCGAGACCTTCGCTGCGCTTCGTTCCGCCAAGGATTCGTTCTAAGGGGCGAGTGACAGCAAATCACAGTGAGAGATCATTTGGAGATCGCAGCCGGGTTCATGAAACCGCGATCGACCATCCATTCCTCGATTGTGTCCGGCCAATTCTGCAGGGATACTAGGTCCGTCGCCTCGCCCATATTATAGGCGTGCCCACCTTCCTGATAGACATGCAATTCGGCAGGAGCGCCAGCTGCGCGCAGGGCCATGAAGATGTCTATGGTCGGCTGTGAGCAGCATTCATCGTCGGCAGCCGTCGATAGCAGCGTCGGGGGGCTATCCGGCCCCATGCTCTCGCCTTCTCCCCCGACTGGCCCCGGGAAGACGAGGATCCCGAAATCTGGGGTTGCATCGCCCTGGTCGATTGCATCGCCCTCCCCTTCCGCCTGTACCGGAGGGCTGAACAGCGTCATTCGCGCCAATTCGCCTCCCGCGGAAAAGCCCATTACGCCCAAGGCGTCTGGATTAACGCCAAACTCGTCAGCCCGGGCGCGGATCATTCGCATTGCACGCTCGGCATCCTGACGGGCGTCCTCGATGTTCCAGGGGGCGCCTTCTTCCCTTGCAAGTCGGTAATAGAGGACAAAGGCCGTCACGCCGCGCGTGGCAAACCAGGCGGCCACATCGCGCCCTTCAGTCGTCGTCACCAGCTCCTGATGTCCGCCACCAGGCATAATCAGAACGGCCGACCCATTGGCCACCGCTTCGTCTGCCGCGTAGAAATGGATCGATGGATCGTTGACTTGCTTGGTCCACCAATCCTGGCTCACTTCAGGGATATCACGCCGTTCCTCAAAGCCGGGAACTCCATTCTTCCATAGCGCGATGCGTTCACCCGTGCCCGCCTCCGAAGCCTCAATTGAGTTGGCTTCTTCGGTCTGTGAGGACGTACAGCCTAAAATGATAGCGCTACCAATTATAATTGGAGCAAAGCGCCGCACGAATCTTCCCACAAATCCTCTCCTGTCCAGAATGAGGAAAGGATGCGGGAGACCTGGCCTGCCGTCAAGACAGGCGCCGGTCGATCAAATGTTGGAGATGACCTCATCCGCCAGTGCGGCATCGGCGGCCGCATCATGCTTTTCGGCGATGAGCTTGCGACTCGCAGCAGCGGCAGCCGAAGCAGCAGTCGCTCGTACACCGTCGATCGCATCGCGCTCTGCCGCGGCAATCTTCTCTTCCGCCATACGCTTGCGCCGTTCGACCAGCGCCTTGCTATCGGCCTCGGCTTTCTCGAGGATCGCGTCCGCCTCATGCTGGGCGTTGGCCATCATCGCTTCGGCATCTTTCTCCGCATTGGAGATTTTGGCCGCATATTCATTGCGCAGAGCCTCGGCTTCAGCGCGGAGCTGCTTCGCTTCATCAAGCTGCTGCTTGATCGCGGCGATCTTGCTGTCGAGCCCACCGGCGATGAGCTTGTGCACGCCCTTCCACGCCAGGATGAGCAGGAACGCCAGCATCGAGACGCCGACCCATCCGCCTGGGCCAAAGATGAAAACAGGGCCCGCTTCGTGGCCACCATCATGCTGCTCGGTATGAGCAGTCTCGGTCACAGCTTCCGCCGCGTGGTCAACCTGCGCACCGTCATCAACGGCGGGCATTTCGGGTGCATTGTCAACCATGAGCGAGGACCTCCTTAACGGCGGCCTCGGCGGTGGCGGCATCCACTTTTGCACCAGCCAAGCGAGCAACGATGTCCTGCGTCGCATCGGCGGCGACAGTCTCAACTTCCGCCATGGCGGCACTGCGTGCTTCAGCAATGCGTGCTTCGGCTTCGGCCAGCTTCTTGTCGAGACGCTTCTGCGCCGCGGCAATCTTCTTTTCCGAGGCGGCTGCACCGTCCGACTTGGCCTTGGCGATTACCGCCTGGGCCTTGGCCCGGTTTTCGTTCTCACGCTTGCGCCAGGCCTCTTCTTCCTCGTCTGCCAGATCACGTGCAGCCTGGGCAGCAGCAAGATCGTCAGCGATCTGCTTGTCGCGCAAGGTAACGGTATCCATGACCTTGGGCACCATGCCCCGGCCGATGAAGAAGAAGGTTATGCCGAAGAACACCAGCAACCAGAAAATCTGGCTGGAATAGGTTTCGGCAAGTTGGGCAATCTGAGGCATGCGTCAGTGTCCGATTGATCGAATCAAGGGCGTTGCCGGTCGACACCTGCCGACCGGCACGTCTGCATTCGGTTCGTCAGGCGACGAAGATCAGGATCATCGCGACGACGAAGGCAAGCAGGCCCAGAAGTTCGGCGGCGGCGAAGCCGATGAACAGGCGGCCCTGCTGGCCGTCGGCTGCACCCGGGTTACGGAGAGCCGATTCGAGGAACGAACCAAATACGTTGCCCACGCCGATGGCGGCCATGCCGGCACCGATCGCTGCGAGGCCAGCACCGACGAGCTTGGCTGCTTCTGCGTCCATTTGAAAAACTCCTTTTGGTAAAATTCGTGCGTTGAAAGATGAAACTTAGTGAAGGTTCTCGGCGTCGTTGATGTAGAGCGAACTCAACAGCGCGAAGACATAGGCCTGAATTCCGGCGACGAGTATCTCAAGCGCGCAGATGCCGATCATCAGCACAAAGCTCGGGATCCCGATGAATGCACCCCAGCCCGGCCCGGCGTTGCTTGCATCGATAATGAAGCTCGCCAGCACTTCCAGCAGGACGTGCCCGGCCATCATGGCCACGAAGAGTCGCAGACCCAGGCTGAAGGGACGGAACAGGAAGGAAATCAGTTCGATCGGAAAGATCACCGGGATCATGGGCAGCGGCGTGCCATGTGGCACGAACAGGCTGAAGAAGTGGAAGCCATGCTTCCAGAACCCGACGATCAGCACGATCGAGAATGTCATGATCGCCAGAACGCCGGTGATCGTGAAGTGGGCGGTGAAGGTAAAGGCGTGAAGCCCCACCATGGCCAACGGCAGCGGGACAAGGCCGAGTATGTTGGCAAACAGGATGAACATGAACAGGCTGAAGATATAGGGCACATATTTGCGCCCTTCCTTGCCTATATTGGCTTCCAGCAGGTCGTCGATGAAGCTCGTAAAGCTCTCGACCATCATCTGCCAGCGGCCGGGGACCAGTTCGCGCTTCATGCCGCCGGCAACGAAGATCCACAGCAGGACTGTGGTGATTGCCATCCACAGTGCGCTGTTGGTGAACGCAATATTGTAACCCGCAAGCTCCCAGTTCGCAGAGCCGAAGATCGGCTCGATTGCGAATTGATGCATCGGATCGACTTTGCTTTCGGCTGCCACGATCGCTTGGTCCCTAAACCCTTGAATGAACTCGCTTCTCGTGATCCTACTCGGGATCACCGGGAGGCGTGTTCGCCGCTCGAATGATATTCCTGAAGGCGACCACAATTCCGAAGAACAGCATCACCAACAGACCCCAGGGCGATGTACCGGCGAAGTAATCAA
Organism: Altererythrobacter sp.; assembly: GCF_050299635.1. Classification (NCBI taxonomy): domain Bacteria; kingdom Pseudomonadati; phylum Pseudomonadota; class Alphaproteobacteria; order Sphingomonadales; family Erythrobacteraceae; genus Altererythrobacter; species Altererythrobacter sp. The sequence goes on along the minus strand of NZ_JBNKWF010000011.1, from coordinate 48,688 downwards.
TTACCCAGCCAATCACCACACCGCCGAGAATCCCGCCAAGGAGGTCTGCGAGCACACGGTTGCCGCTGCGATAGCTCGCATCGACCCCTTGGACCTGCGACCGGTTGCGCTGTTCTTCGCGCTCGCGTGCGGCCTTTAGCCGCGCTTCGAGCGCATCGATCCGCGCATCCTCGGCGATGGGTTCCCGTGCGGGTTTCTCGTCGCTCATGCCAACCTCCTATAGTGGGAATGGACGGCACGGGCGAGAGGCGCCCGCCGAGGGCGCCGCCCCCTTAGAAGGGGCCTATGGGCAAGTCAACCGGGCCTGGGGCCCAATTACCCTATTTGGGGATTGTCCTTAAGGACAGCGCGGGTCGCGTGAAGGCGCAGCGCTGGTGCGTGTTTGCCAGCTACCGTCAGGCGCCTGATACTTTTCGCCCGGCGAAGTCTTGAGGATCTGCTGGCAACCGATCGAAAGGGCATATTCCTCGATCGTGGCGTTGTTTGCCTTGGCACGCTCGGCATAGACTGCGCGGCGCTTGATGTTGATGTCATTGACGATACGTCGCAAATCGGGCGTCTCGGACCCGACGATACCGATATAGCCGTCCATCTTCTCGCCTATCTTGCCGGCCGCACGAGCCGCCGAATATTCGGGGTCGCGCTGTGCCGAGGCCGGAAACGCGACCGCCACAGCCAATGCCGCAGCAAGTGCGCCGCCAAGCGCGAATCTGCTAGTTTTGCCTGACAGAATCATGGGTTCCAGCCCTTCCTTCAGAATATATCCGCGTTCTCTTCAATCGTGTTGGCCGCATCTTCGGCCAGGCGATAAATCACTTCCTGCCGGATATTGATGTTCAGCTCGATCACGATCGGCTTGTCAGGCGCAGCAACATTGATGCACCCTCCTAGCCCCGTGACGGCCAGCCCACAAAGCGCCAGCATCGCCATCCCGGCTTTTCCGCGCATCCCGGAATATCTCAAGTTCCCCAGCATCGGAGCGCTTGTGACATTGCCCAGGGGCACGGTCAATTTGCGCAGCATCATGGATTGTCCTCGCTTTCCTTGGGCTGAACGCCCGATTCATCATTCGTAGCGTCATTGCTGCCTGTTTCCGGTCTTTCGGGCATAACCAACCGCTCGCCATCGCTGCTGAGTAGCCCAAGTTCGCGCGGATCGCGCACGAACGCCGGGTCATATGTCGATCGCACGCTGGTCAGCAGTTCATAGAACGGCGCCGTGATGTTCACTTTGAAGCGGATCGGCAGTTTGGCGATCTGCCGTGTGATGAAGTTCTGGCTGGTTCCCTCACCCTGACGCACGCCATCGAACAGCAGCCTCGTGATAATCTCACCCGTGAGGGGGCCTTCCATCTCGATTACCATCTGGGTGAAATCGAGCGATCGCAGTGCACTGAAGGCGTAATTGCCGATCATGCCCAAATCTTCGTATGTCAGGTCGCCTACGTAAGAGAGATTGCCGCCGGGTGCTCGCGATATCAGCAGGCCACCCACTATGCTGCCATTACCGTCTTCGTCGAAGACGAGCGGGACTGTGCCATCAAAGCTGCCAGTGGCATTGAGATTGCCCATGTCCATCGTGGCAAGGAACTGCCCTGCATCCGCCCCGACAATCTCGATGACGTAGCGACGGATTTCGCTGGCACTGAGGTCCAGTTCGACTGGCCTGAGATAGAGCTTGCCGCCCACGAAGGGCCATTCGCCGCCCTTTACCGAAAGGAACTGTCCCTCGCGCAGTTCATAACGGACCACACCGTCATGCACGACGATCCCGGGATTGATCCCTGCGACATGGATCACCTGATCCGGCGCTGTGGTCAGGTTAAGCAAATCCGTGAAGTGTATCGTTCCACTGGCACCTTCGACCGGACCGAATGCCGCCGCAAAGTCGAACGAGTCGGTCGAGAACTCGCCCGAGCTGGTAATGTCGTTCTCATCCCAGTCGATACGCCCCTTGCCGGTCACGGTCCCATCGGCCAGCGCGACAACGCCCAGCGCGAGATAGGTCAAATCCTCTGGTTGCAAGGCTTCGTCGAACTTCAGCCCGGCAACATCGATATCCGCATGTCCGACACCGCTCGACAGATCGTGCCGGATATCGACCGCCGTCACCACTCTGTCGCTGCCAGGACTTCGCAGCGAGGTGTTCGCGCGGATGATATTGTCTGCCAGCGTCAGTTTAGCCCCTCGCGCATTCAGCGGCTCGAAGCGTGCTTCCTTTTCTCGGTCAAGGAGGCGAAACGCGCCTTCGCTTAGCGCCAGAGTGCCATCACTATAGGCCCAGGTGCCATTCGTGTCTTTCAGGTCGAGCGGCACCGCTTCCAGCGATATGTCGGCATTGTTAAAGCGGCCAGTTGCACCCTCGTCCACTTCTCCCTGGATTTCACCGACGGAGAACTTGCTGCCGGTTTCATCCGGGCCAAGCGCCACATCTATGTCATGCGCCACTACCAGTCCGGGCCAGGCAAATCCGATCGCCCCAGAGGTCAAGCGAATCGGCGAATCCGCCAGCTTCCCTTGCGCCGTAAGACCAGAAGTCCCCGCCGCTATACTTAGTCCCCTCGCCCCATAGCGCACTATCGCTCTGCCACGCGGTGGGCACACCGTCAGATCGGACCGATCGAGGTCGAGACTGGCGAGTGAAAGGGTCTTGAACTCAGGACTTACACATTTGCGCCAGAGCGAGAGGCCCGTCCTGGCCGAATAGTTCCCGCTCACCGGCAGAACGAGCTGTTCCACCTGTCCACCTGGCAAATCGCCGCTTGCCAGGACCTCGCCGGAGAAGCCGAGCGCTCCCATGGGGTCTTGTGCAATCACCATTTGCCGTATTTCCAGCGAGTTTTCTCCAGCGCGATATTCATCCATCTGAAGTCGCAGACCGATTTGGCCCTGTGCGCCCTGCTCCATGCGACCGCGAATACGCGGCAGATTATCGCCACCCGTCAGGATATTGCCCGACAGCTGAGGCGTGCCATCGTCCGCACTTCCGTATTCCAATTGAGACAGCGCTAGCAGGCTGGTTCCCTTCGCGCTTCGGATGGCGGCGGACGGGACGACGCCGGACAATACCGAACCATTTCGCCTTAGCGAAAGGTTCGCCTGCAAGTCTGCACCAGGCAATTGCTGCGTCAGACCCTTCCTCAATTCCGCCAACAGCGGCGCAGCCAGGGTACCCGCAGCGTTTTGCTCATATTCGGCAAGCGTGCCGGAAACAGCGTCGATCCCGCTTATGTCCTCTCCACGCAATTGCGTCTCGATTTGCAGGCGCTCGAAACCGTCGCGAGCGCGCAGCGAACCATCGGCACTGAGTCGCGCCAGTCCCAATTGCGGCGTATCGATTTGCGCCGCCTCGATCCGGTAGCGCGAATTGAGCAGAGCTTCCCGCCAACTGAAATCCACATTGCCGGAGATGCTCTTGCTGCGCAGTCCAGCCAAGGCGAGCGAGTTTGCCGCCAGCTTGGTATCGCCCGAAAAGCCCGAGAAATCGGCTTTGGCTTGGAACTTCATCTCAGCGTCCAGGCTGGCAAGTTCAAGCCTGCCCTGCTCGCAGTTCACTCCGCGCAGGCGCAGGGGCCCCTTGAAGCCTGGTATGCCCTTGCTGGTTGTAACATCGCCATAGAAAGTCGCGCGTTCACTGGCGCAGCCATCCCCGGCCAGAGCGGGCGCGGTAGCGGCCAATACTCCACGAAATCCGTCGTTGAGCTGCCCTGCCCCTTCAGCCTTTACGCCAATCGGGCCGAAGTCGGTTTCAATCAGCGCTCGACCATCATCAAGCACAAGATTGAGTTCCGGCAGGCCAGGTGGCTCGTCGCTCTCGGCGTAGATCACCCTGTCGAGCGATCCGAAGCTCAGTGCACCGTTTCGGTAGCTGCCAAAGAGACGCGGCCTGGTCAGTCGCACCATTCCTATCGCGGGCGTACCCAAGCGGTAGCGTAGCGAAACTTCGACCCGCTCGATTGTCAGATCCGGCTTATCAGGATCACCGATTACCAGATTGCGCAGAACCTGCTGTTCCGGGCCGATCGATTCGATCTCATAGTTCGCTGGAAGATCATATTGCCTGAGCTGGCCTTCGATGACGTTGCTGGCGATTCGTTCGCGTGTGAACCAGCCAAGAGCAATGCCGCCAGCAAGGATAAGAACGAATACGAGCACGGCGCGCCAGCGCTTGCGTCGCGGCCACAAGCGTCGCGATGATCGGGTTAGCTCAGCTGACTCTTCGGCTTGCGCCATTGCGTCCCACTCTTGCGCGTCTCGCCTGCGAAAGGCAATGCAAGCATTGAACAATTTGTCGGGGTCAAGCTTGCCGCAAGCTGAAGAAAAGAAGAGTGAAAAACCCGCCAGCCATCAGGGTACGGGTCATCGCGCGCGGCTGCGCGAACGCTTGCTGAATGGCGGCGCCGAGGCGCTGGCGGATTACGAGGTGCTCGAATACCTGCTCTTTGCCGGTATGCGGCAAGGTGACACCAAGCCGGTGGCGAAAGCGTTGATCGAACGCTTCGGTTCGCTTGCCGGTGTGCTCAATGCCGATCCGGGCGCACTGCAACAGGTCAGGGGCGTGGGCGAGACCTCAGCGGCAGCGCTCAAGAGCGTTGCCATCGCCGCCCGGCGCATGGCGCGCAGCGAAGTTCGCGAGAAGCCGGTTCTAGGGAGTTGGCAGGCGCTGCTCGACTATCTGGCGATCGACATGGCGCATTTGACGGTTGAACGCGTGCGGGTCCTCTATCTCGATACGCGTAACCGGCTGATCGACGATCATCACGTTGGTGACGGTTCGATTGACGAGGCATCGATCCATCCACGCGAAGTGATTCGCCGGGCGATGGACGTTGGTGCCAGCGCACTGATCCTGGTTCACAACCATCCTAGCGGCAGCCCCGATCCAAGCCGGGCCGACATCCAGGTCACCAAGCGCATTGCCGAAGCGGGCCGCTTGCTGGGCATCACAGTGCACGACCATGTCATTATTGGGCGTGAAGGGCATGTTTCGCTGCGCGCCAAGGGGCTTATCTAGAGTGTGCGTCACAGCCGTCGCCTGGCAGGCGCATCCGCGCTGGAAACTGGTGGCGATCGGTAATCGCGACGAATTTCACGAACGACCGGCGGCACCGCTTGCCCGGTGGGAGGAGCCACAAGGGATCATCGCAGGGCGCGATCTGAAATCGGGCGGGACCTGGCTCGGCGTATCCGATCAGGGACAATTCGTGCTCGTCACCAATCTCAGGGGTTACGGCGATCCCGATCCTGCCAAGCGTTCGCGCGGCGAACTTGTCACGCGATTGCTCGAAGGCACTGGCGCGCCGCGTGATTTCGACCAATACAACCCGTTCAACATCCTCCATGTATCAGCCGGCGATGGCGAAGAGGGTGATCTGCATTTTCTCACCAACCGTCCGCAACGTGTCAGCACCAGGCTTGCCCATGGTATCTACGGCCTTTCCAATGGGTCGCTCGACGCACCCTGGGCCAAGACATTGCAGCTCAAGTCTGCATTGCAGGATTGGCTTATCGCAGGGGACGATGCTCGCGAGCCGCTGTTCGAGGCACTGGCCTGCGACAAGCTGGAGGATATCGGAGTGCACCCCCGCTTGCCTTCGGATGTCGCGGTCGAGCCACAGGAAACGCCGGTCTTCATCCGTCATCCACTATACGGAACACGCTGCTCCACTATCGTTGCCATCGATTATCGCGGCGCGGGCCGGATCATCGAGCGCAGTTTCGATGATCGAGGCGCAAAATCGGGCGAAATAGCGGTGGAATTTCACTGGCCGGGTTGACCGCCAGCCCCAGCGATCCTAGCCGCGCGGCAGATTCAAGAATTCTATTTGCCCGGAGTTATCGATGGTCCCCCGCTACGCCCGCCCCGAAATGAGCGCGATCTGGGAACCGGAAGCGAAATATCGCATCTGGTTCGAGATTGAAGCCCATGCGACCGAGAAGCTCGGTGAATTGGGCGTCGTGCCGGAGAGCGCGGCCAAGGCGCTGTGGGACTGGTGGGCGACAAACCCCGAAATCGACGTTCCTGCGATCGACGCGATCGAAGCTGTTACGAAGCATGACGTGATCGCATTCCTCACCTGGGTAGCGGACAATGTAGGCGACGAAGCCCGCTTCATGCATCAGGGCATGACCAGTTCCGACGTGCTCGACACCACATTGGCCGTCCAATTGGCGCGCGCCGCCGATATCCTGCTGGCAGATCTTGACGCGCTGCTCGCCGCTCTCAAGCGTCGTGCAGAAGAACACAAATACACGCCAACCATCGGCCGTAGCCATGGCATCCATGCAGAGCCTGTGACATTCGGGCTCAAACTGGCGCAGGCCTATGCCGAGTTCGACCGGTGCCGTTCGCGGCTCGTCGCCGCGCGCGAGGAAATCGCAACCTGCGCCATCTCCGGTGCGGTCGGCACCTTCGCCAACATCGACCCTGCGGTGGAAGCGCATGTTGCGGAAAAGCTTGGCCTCTCGGTCGAGCCTATCTCGACTCAGGTCATCCCGCGTGACCGCCATGCGATGTTCTTTTCCGTTCTGGCGGTGATTGCCAGTTCAATGGAGCGCCTTGCTGTCGAAATTCGCCACTTGCAGCGGACCGAAGTGCTGGAAGCGGAAGAATATTTCTCGCCCGGCCAGAAGGGTTCTTCGGCCATGCCGCACAAGCGTAACCCGATCCTGACGGAGAATCTCACCGGCCAGGCGCGCATGATCCGTTCCTATGCCCTGCCCGCGCTGGAGAATGTCGCACTGTGGCACGAGCGGGACATTTCCCACTCTTCGGTCGAGCGTTTCATCGGCCCCGATGCGACCATCACTCTCGATTTCGCACTCGCACGCATGACCGGCGTGATAGACAAGCTGCTGGTCTATCCCGAACGGATGCAGGCCAATCTCGATCGCATGGGTGGGCTGGTCCATTCACAACGCGTGCTGCTGGCACTGACCCAGGCCGGCGTAACGCGCGAGAACGCCTATGCCATCGTCCAGCGCAATGCGATGAAAGTGTGGGAATCGGACGGCAAACTCTCGCTGCTCGACCTGCTCAAGCAGGACGGCGAAGTAACCACGGCGCTTTCCGAAGCCGAGCTGGAAGAGAAGTTCGACCTCGCCTATCACTTCAAGCAGGTCGATACGATCTTTGCCCGGGTGTTCGGCTAAAGCCGCTAGATGCTCAGGTGCCCGAAAACGCGCAACTAGACTCGCGCGCCAAAAGGCTTAATTTCGCAGGGAACTCGCAGTAAGCCTTAGGGGATAAGAATGCAGGTCGTCCGAACACTCATCTGGGTCCTGATCCTCTTCGCCCTGCTTGCCTTCTCCTTTTTCAACTGGGACGCGGTAGAGGTCAAACTCTGGAACAATCTGGTGCTGGAGACGAAAGTCCCGGCGCTGGTGATCGTGGCGTTCCTGCTCGGTCTGGTGCCTATGTGGCTCTATCATCGCGGCGTAAAATGGCGGCTCGGACGCCGGATCGCCTCGCTTGAAACGGCGGCGCGCTCCAACGCTTTGTCGCGTCATGACCCAACCCAACATTCCGCTTCATCCGCAAGCTCAACAGCAGCGAGCGACACACTGGCACCATCCAACGACGGAGATATATGAGCAATCCGGTTTTCCTGGCCCTTGACGTTCCTCAACTTGAAACCGGCAAGGCGCTGGTCGAGAAGGTCAAGGCGCATATTGGCGGCGTCAAACTGGGCCTGGAGTTCTTCTGTGCGCACGGGGCGCATGGCGTCCACGAGATCGCTCATACAGGCTTGCCGATCTTCCTCGACCTGAAGCTGCATGACATTCCCAACACCGTTGCCGGAGCAATGCAGGCGATTCATATGCTAGAGCCAGCCGTCGTGACAGTTCATGCCAGCGGCGGGCGCGCGATGATGGAAGATGCCAAAGCCGCCGCTGCTGACGGGACCAAGGTGGTCGGCGTGACCATGCTCACCAGCCTCGATGAGAAGGACCTTGCCCGCACCGGGGTGGGCGGCAGTCCGCACGATCAGGTGATGCGCCTGGCCGAGCTTGCGCATGATGCAGGTCTCGACGGAATCGTGTGTTCGGGACAGGAAGTGAAGGCAGTCCACAAGCAATGGAAAGACGGTTTCTTCGTCGTTCCCGGCCTGCGTCCCGGCGGCAAGGCCACGGGCGATCAGAAGCGTGTCGTGACCCCGCGTCAGGCACGCGACGATGGCGCAAGCGTGCTTGTGGTCGGTCGCCCGATCAGCCGCGCGGATGATCCCGTCGCTGCGGCACGAGCGATCGAGGCGACGCTGTAGGCAAATGAGCGAGAGAATTCGTACTCTTTTACTCGCTGGATTCGGCGTTGTAATCTGGGTCTATTCCCTGATCAATTTGGTGCTTCTCGGAACGCGCGGACAACTTTGGACTCGCCGCGGAATTGTGACCTACGATGAGAACGCTCTGTCCTTCGTCTTGAGCCTAGCTGGGACTATCATCGTTGCGGCGGTAGGTACTTTGATGTTCACCTTGTGGATGAAGGAAAGGCGACGAAAGGGGCGGAACGGCGAGCATCCAAGCATTACAACAAGACCATCGAATACCCTCGGATCCGTGCTATCAGCCAGCCTCAAAGCAAGAAGGGATAAGCGCCGCCAGTAGCGGCATTTATTCAACCATCTCATGACTATACAGATCAAAATCTGCGGGCTCTCGACGCCCGAAGCCATCGATGCAGCCATTGAGGCGGGCGCGACTCATATCGGTCTCGTCCATTTCGAGCCGAGCCCGCGCCATGTTTCCCTCGATCAGGCGGCGCAGCTCCGCGAACATGCGCGTGGACGCGCCAAGGTGGTGCTGTTGCTGGTCAATGCCGATATCAAGGCCACCAGCTATGCGATCGGGACGGTCAAGCCGGACGTCCTCCAATTTCATGGCAGCGAGACACCCGAATGGATTGCGCTCGTTCGCGAGAAAACCGGGGTTGAATGCTGGAAAGCCGTGGGTGTGCGCGATGCGGTCTCGCTGGAGAAGAGCGTAAAATTCATCGGCCATGTCGATCGGCTACTGTTCGATTCGCCTGCCAAGGCGCTTCCCGGTGGCACGGGTGAAACCTTCACCTGGAACCTGCTGAAAGCCCATGAGCACAAGGTTGAATGGGCGCTTGCAGGTGGTCTGAAACCGGAAAATGTGGCCGAAGCGATCCGGACGACGGGCGCGCCAATGGTCGATACCTCTTCGGGCGTGGAAAGTGCGCCTGGCGTGAAGGATATGGACTTGATCCGCGCCTTCTGCGAAGCGGCTCGGTCAGTATGACAGATCAACCCAATTCCTTCCGCAACCAGCCTGACGAAGGCGGGCATTTCGGCGATTTCGGCGGACGATATGTTGCCGAAACGCTGATGCCGCTGATTCTCGACCTCGAGGAACATTACAATGCGGCCAAGGCGGACCCGGCCTTCAAGGCGCAGTTCGACGATCTGCTCGAACATTATGTCGGACGGCCTTCCCCACTCTATTTTGCCGAGCGGCTTACCGAGGCACTGGGCGGCGCGCAGATCTGGTTCAAGCGGGAAGAGCTGAACCACACAGGCGCACACAAGATCAACAATTGCATCGGCCAGATCCTGCTCGCGATCCGCATGGGCAAGACCAAGATCATCGCCGAGACCGGCGCTGGCCAGCACGGCGTCGCCACAGCCACCGTTTGCGCACGCTTCGGCTTGCCCTGCACGATCTTCATGGGCGCGACCGATGTGGAGCGCCAGAAGCCCAATGTCTTCCGCATGAAGCTGCTGGGCGCAGAGGTGATCCCCGTCACCAGCGGCGCGGCGACGCTGAAGGACGCGATGAACGAAGCGCTGCGCCATTGGGTCGCGCATGTTCACGACACTTTCTACATCATCGGAACGGCAGCCGGGCCGCATCCCTATCCCGAGCTGGTGCGCGATTTCCAAAGCGTGATCGGTAAGGAAGCGCGCGCGCAATTGCTCGCCCGCACCGGCAAGCTACCCGATCTGCTGCTTGCGGCGGTGGGCGGCGGCTCAAATGCCATCGGCCTGTTCCATCCTTTCCTCGACGATCCCGATGTGGAGATGATCGGGGTAGAAGCCGCAGGTTACGGCATCGAAAGCGGCAAACATGCCGCCAGCCTCACCGGCGGCGTGCCGGGCGTGCTGCATGGCAACAAGACCTATCTGTTGCAGGATGATGACGGCCAGATCACCGAAGCGCATTCGATCAGCGCCGGGCTCGACTATCCCGGCATCGGGCCGGAACATAGCTGGCTGCACGAAATCGGCCGCGTGAAATATATCCCTATCACTGATGACGAAGCGCTGGAGGCGTTCCAGCTCACCTGCCGGTTGGAGGGCATCATCCCCGCATTGGAAAGCGCCCATGCGCTGGCTGCACTTCCCAAGCTGGCAAAGCAATATCGCGACGATCAGATCATCCTGGTCAATGTCTCAGGACGGGGGGACAAGGACATCTTCACTGTCGCCGATGCGCTGGGAGTGGAGATGTGACCCGCCTCTCATCTGCATTCGCCAAGGGGCACCCCGCCCTCGTCTGCTTCATCACCGCCGGTGATGGCGACACCGCAGCCAATCTCGACGCGCTGGTCGAAGGTGGAGCGGATGTGATCGAGCTGGGCATGCCCTTCACCGATCCGATGGCCGATGGCCCTGCGATTCAAGAAGCCAATCTACGCTCGCTTGGCGCAGGCACGAAGACTGCCGATGTCCTGCTGATCGCCAACGAGTTCCGCGAACGCCACCCTGACGTGCCGCTGGTTCTGATGGGCTATGCCAATCCCATGCTGCGGCGAGGCGCGGAATGGTTCGCCGCAGAGTGCAAGGGATGCGGAGTCGATGGCGTGATCTGCGTCGACATTCCGCCTGAAGAAGATGAAGCGCTCGGCCCTGCGCTGCGCGCTGCCGGTATCGACCTTATCCGCCTCGCCACGCCGACGACCGATGCAGCGCGTCTGCCCGCCGTCCTCGAAGGGTCTGGCGGGTTCCTCTATTACGTCTCGGTCGCAGGGATTACCGGCAAGCAACAGGCTGCGCTGGATTCAATCGAGTCCGCTGTCGGCGCGCTCAAGGCTTCGACCGACCTGCCAATTGCAGTTGGTTTTGGCGTCCGCACGCCGGAACAGGCGGGTGCAATTGCCGAGGTCGCGGATGGCGTGGTGGTCGGCTCCGCCCTCGTCGAGCTGGTTGGCGAGCATGGCGATGCAGCGCCGGAAAAACTGCGTGAACTCACCTCGGCGCTTGCCCACGCCGTGCATAATGCGCGATAGAGCGGCCCCATGAACTGGTTCACTCGCGTTCGCAATTCACTCGGTTGGCTGCCCAAGCGCAGCACAGAGAAAGACCTTTGGGTCAAGTGCCCCTCGTGTCAGGAGATGCTGTTCCAGAAGGAATACGTCGACAATTTGAGCGTTTGCCCCCGCTGCGACCATCACGGCCGCCTTGGCGCGGATGCGCGGTTGGCCATGCTGCTTGACGAAGGCTTCGAGCTGCTCGAACAGCCCGAAGTTGGCGAAGATCCGCTCAAGTTCAAGGATTCCAAGAAATATACCGACCGCCTGAAACAGGCCCGCGCCAACAACCCGCACCTTGATGCCTATAGCGTCGGTTCGGGCACGATTGACGGGCATCCCGCCGTGGTGGGCGTGCAGGATTTCGGCTTCATGGGCGGATCGATGGGCATGGCGGTGGGCACCGCCTTCTGCCAGGGCGCGGAGCGGGCACTGGCGCGCAAATGCGCCTATATCGTGTGCACGGCCGCAGGAGGCGCGCGTATGCAGGAAGGCATTCTCAGCCTGATGCAGATGCCCAAGGCAACCGTGATGACCCGCCGTCTGAGAGAGGCAGGGCTGCCCTATATCGTGGTGCTGACCGATCCGACGACTGGCGGCGTCACCGCCAGTTATGCCATGCTGGGTGACATCCATATCGCCGAGCCCGGCTGCCTGATCGGCTTTGCCGGCCAACGCGTGATCCAGGATACGATCCGCGAGAAGCTGCCTGAAGGGTTCCAGCGCGCAGAATACCTGCACAAGCACGGCATGGTCGATATGGTGGTGCACCGTCGCGACCTGAAGACCCGCCTTGCCACGCTGCTCGACTTCTTGCAGCCCAAGAAGGCCGCCTGATACAGCCATGAAGGACTTCGGTCGCTCTGACGACCCACGTGTCCAGGCTCAGCTTGACCGGCTTGCCGCGCTGAGTGTGCCGCAAGGGCGCCTGGGACTGGAGACGATCCGTGCGCTGCTTGAACGCCTCGGCAATCCTCAACAAGATCTTCCGCCAGTGTTCCATGTCGGCGGCACCAACGGCAAAGGTTCAACCTGCGCCTATCTGCGAGCGATACTGGAGGCTGATGGGCTGGTGGTCCACACGGCCACCAAGCCGCATCTGGTGCGTTACAACGAGCGAATCCGGGTTGCGGGCAATCTGATTTCAGACGAACTTCTGGCCAGCCTTTTGCAAGAAGTTCTGGATGTGGGCGAATATCTTGCGCCCAGCTTCTTCGAAGTGACGACCGCAGCGACCTTCCTCGCCTTTGCCCGCATTCCGGCAGATGCCTGCGTGATTGAGGTCGGCCTCGGCGGCCGTTTCGACGCGACCAACGTGCTGGAGAACCCGGCGGCTTGCGGAATCGCGACACTCGGCATCGATCACGAGGCTTTCCTGCTGGTGCCCGAAGCAGGCACGCCTGAGTTGCCTCTCGCCCGCATCGCATTCGAGAAGGCAGGCATTGCTCGCGCGGGAACGCCGCTTGTCACCATGTCCTATCCACGCGAGGCCGCCGAGCAGATCGAGCTGGCGGCGAAGCGCGTCGGTGCGCCGCTTTTCATGCGAAGCCGCGATTGGGACGCGAGCGCCAATGGCGCGATCCGGTACCGCGATTCACAGGGCGAGCTATCCCTGCCTCTGCCCAACATGCCCGGCCTCCATCAGGCGGAGAATGCCGCACTGGCGGTAGCGATTCTGCGGCATCAAAGCCAAGTGCAAGTCTCGATCGAAGCGCTGGCAGAAGGTATTCGTGCCGCACGCTGGCCAGCCCGCCTGCAATTGCTCGGTCACGGTCCGCTGACTGACCTCGCGCAGGGACATGAGGTGTGGCTTGATGGCGGGCACAACCCCGATGCGGGGCTCGCGATCGGAAGGCACTTCGCGGCGACAGGCAAGCTTCATCTCATCATCGGCATGCTCGCCAACCGCTATCCCGAAGCGATCCTCGGTCCGCTCGAAGGCAAGCTCGCCAGCACCACCGCTGTCCCGATCGAAGGCAGCGAATGCCACACTGCCGAAGCCTATGGCGACAAGGCACGCTGGGCGGGCAGCGTGGATGACGCCCTGCGCGCCCTGCCCCATGATGGCCTGCCTGTGCTGATCGCCGGATCGCTCTACCTTGCGGGTGTGGTGCTCAAGCTGAACGAGGAAATGCCGGACTAGCTAATTTGTCAGCGCCGCCGGAGATTCGGGAGCCACCATACCCGAGGCACTGCCCAGGCGTGAAACGCGAATCCATTCTATCACGCAAAGGATAACAGCGACGCCGCCCATCAGCGTGGTAAGAATGAACACATGGAAATAGCCCTGGACCTCGATCAATTTGCCGAGCGCTCCGCGTCCCAAGGTTCCAACCAGCAGCGTCAGTGAAGAAAGAAGCGCATACTGGACTGCGCTGTAGCCCCTCGACACTATTGATGAGAGGTAAGCCACGAAAGCGGCCCCGGCTATGCCGACCGCGATGTTTTCGCCTGCAATCGCCGCCATAAGTTTCGCAAGCCTGGCATCGCCACCCAAATGTGAAACGAGCCAGCTGAACCCAATCGCGTCGCTCACCATTTGCACAACGGCACCACCCCGTGCGAGATCCGCATAGAGAAGGTTGGTTGCCGCGGCGAGGATTGCGCCAAGCGTGAGCGTGAACATACGCCCGACCGCAGTGAGCATAACGCCGCCCAGCGCCAATCCCGCCATCAGCGCTCCAACGCCAAAGAATTTGGATGCGACTGCTACCTCGTCCTTCGAATACTGCAATTCGCCAAGGTAGAATGGATAAGCGAAACTGCCCCAGATCGAATCTGTGATGCGATAAGTCAGCACCAGCGCGAAAACGATGACCAGCGCCCAACCCATCCTTCCAACAAAGTCAGTCAATGGCAGAACCAACGCGCGGTAAAGGTGATCCATCATTCGGCCGCTTGCGCCCGAAGCTGGCCTTGATTCCGCCAACAGGTGCTTTCCCGTCCGTTCAAGCCGTACGAGCCAGGCCGAAATCAGAGCCGGTATTACAACCGTCGCAATAACGATCAGCGGCCCCATAGTGGCGATGAATGAGACAGAATCCGGACGAGCTTCAGGATCATTCGTGAGCGATCGAATCATGAAGATTCCAACAGTGACCAGCGCCCAAGCCCACAGAACCGCGACCGCGCCTAGCGCCCATCCCCGAATGCGCGGATCGAGCTGCCCTGCCTCTCGCAATCCGTGAGGATCGTGTCCTTCCCCGCGTTCTTCTGCACCCGTGGCTAGCGCGTCGGGTGCCCAAAGCCCCAGGAACCCGACCAGAAGCATGATTGCGCCCATTGTGAGATAGACTGTCGGCCAGTCGGTCCGCTCTGCCAGGAACAGCGCCAACGCTCCGCCAACCAGCGCCGCAATACGATACCCCATCTGGTAAACGGTCGAGAGCATGTCGATCGTCGCTACTTCATCCGCCACGTCCACACGCCAGGCATCGATCACTACGTCCTGGGTCGCGCTGGCGAAGGCGCCAATTCCGGCAAGAAGCGAGAACCAGCCTAGCGAAGTGGTAGGATTGAGCATCGATAGAACGACAAGAATGGCACCGAGCATGACTTGCGCGGTAACGATCCATTGCTTGCGCTTACCAAGTCGGCTCAACAGCGGCATATCGATCCGATCGAGCGCAGGCGACCAGAGAAACTTGAACGCGTAGGCCAGGCCAATCAGCGAGAAGACGCCCATCGTCTCCAAGTCAACTTCGGCATCAGAGAGCCACGCGTAGAGGGTGCCCAACAGCAAGGCGTATGGGAGACCCGCAGCAAAGCCGAAAAGCGCCATATAGCCGGTCTTGCGCTGTCCCAACGCAGCCAGAACTGCCCGCCAGCCCGGCTTTCGTTTCATTTCCGCTGCAGCCATTCCCTAGCGTCCTTCGCAATTTCGCCAATTTCTGCGACACTAGCCCCGGGAAGAGGCAATAGGAACGCTCCGATGAACAGCGTTGATACGAAATCACCACCTTTGCGCCCGACCGAGGGTCAGCGTGCCCTCGCCGACGCAATTGCCAGCAATGAGATGCGCGTTGCCGACCGGATCGCTCATGTCCCGGCGAGCGTCTATATTGATTCCGATCACTACGTCCGCGAGAAATCCGCGCTGTTTGACCGCCTGCCGCAAGTGTTGTGCCCTTCGGCGCTACTGCCCGATCCGGGCATGGCCGTGCCGCACGACGGCACTGGACGTCCGCTCCTCATCACGCGCGATGCCGAAGGGGTCGCGCATGTCTTCCTCAATGTCTGCCGCCACCGCGGAACCCGGCTTGTCGAAGGGCAGGAGGTGCAATGCACCAAGCGGCTCGTGTGTCCCTATCATGCCTGGACATACCGGCTCGACGGGAAGCTGCTCGCCCTGCCCCGCCCCGAAACATTCCCCGGCATGGACAAGGCGGATATGCCACTGATCGAACTGCCGAGCTGCGAAGCGGGAGGATTGATCTGGTTTTCACCGACAGAGAATGCTGACTTCACCCATGCGCGCCAGCTTGGCGAGGACTTCGATGCCTTCGGGATCCGCCAAAGCCATCTGTTCCGTCGCAAGACCCATTCGGTGGCGGGGAACTGGAAACTCATCATGGATGCGTTCCTGGAAAGCTATCATGTCACGCGGCTACATGCGCAAACCATCGGCCCCTTCTTCAAGGATGGCATTACCGCAGGCGACCAGATCGGGCCGCATCAGCGATCGGCGGTTGGCCGCCTGGAAGAGATGGAGGGCGTGGACTTCGACGATATGACCGAGCTGCGCCGGGTCGTAACTTTCGCGTATCAGCTCCTGCCCGCCACGATTGTCATCCCCAGCCCAGATTATGTGAATATCATGGTGCTGATGCCGCAGGCTCACGACCGCACGCTGGTCGAGGATTTCATGCTCATTCCCGAGGAGCCCGCGACCGATAAGGCGCGCGATCACTGGGAACGGAGCTGGAAACTGCTCGATGGCGGGGTCTTCGCAAGCGAAGACTTCCGCGCGGCGGAGCTGGGCCAGCAAGGCCTTGAAAGCGGCGCAGTCGAACAATTGACGCTTGGCACGCTCGAAGGCGGTATAACCCGTTTCAACGAGATCGTCGAAGAGGCGTTGCGCGCAGTCAATTGAACGCCTACTCGCTCGATGGATGAATGATGGCCCCCGACCTGAAGGAGAGCGCATCGCCAAGCTGTTGGCGCGCGCAGGAGTAGCAAGCCGCCGCGAAGTCGAGCGCATGATCGCCGACGGTCGCGTCGCTATCGACGGGCTGATCCTGGAAACTCCGGCAACGATCCTGAAAGACCTGAAGGGTGTGACGGTCGATGGCAAGCCAGTCGCCAAGCCCGAACCCACGCGGCTGTTCGCTTTCAACAAGCCGACCGGATTGATTACGGCGGAGCATGATCCCAAGGGCCGCCCCACCATCTATACCGCCCTGCGCAACTCCTTGCCCCGGAAGGCGCCGCGATTGATGCCGGTCGGGCGGCTCGACCTCAACACCGAGGGGCTGTTGCTCCTCACGAATGATGGCGAGCTGAAGCGCCAGATGGAACTCCCTTCGTCTGGTATCCCGCGCACCTACCGCGCGCGAACTTTCGGTGAAGTAACGCAGGAAGCGCTGGAAGAACTGATCGACGGGATCGAGATCGACGGAATCCATTACGGCAGCATCGATGCCAATCTGGAGCGCCGCACGGGCCGCAACCAGTGGATCGAGTTGACAATCACCGAAGGCAAGAATCGCGAAATTCGCCGTGTGCTTGAGCATCTCGGGCTTCAGGTCAGCCGCCTGATCCGCACTGCCTATGGCCCGTTCGAGCTGGGCGATCTGCCGCGCGGTGCAGTGCAGGAGATTCGCGAGCACGAGATTGGCCGTTTCCGCAACCAGCTCAAGAAGCTGAGCCAGCGTTGAGGCGCGACTCATGAGGATCATTGCCGGAGAATGGCGCGGGCGCAAACTGACGGCACCCAAAGGCGACGCAACCCGTCCCACGGCGGACCGGACCCGCGAAACGCTGTTTTCAATGCTGCTGAGCCGGCTTGGCAGTTTCGAGGCGCTGCAAGTGGCCGATCTCTTCGCCGGATCGGGCGCGATGGGATTGGAGGCACTCTCGCGGGGTGCAGCACACTGCCTGTTCGTCGAGCAGGACGCCGAAGCGCTCAAGGCGATCCGCACGAATATCGCGGCGTTCGAGGCGCGTGTGGGCACAAGCGTCAATGCCGGATCGGTCCTGGCCCTGCCAGCTGCCAAGGCGCCGCTCGACCTGATCCTGCTCGATCCGCCCTATGATACCGGCGCAGGCGCAGTGGCGCTCGACCGGATGCTCAGGCTGGGTTGGATCGGTCCCGCGACATGGATGGCGGTTGAAACCTCTTCGCACGAGAGCGTCGCGGTCGAAGGGCTTGCAATCGAAGCCGAACGACGCGTCGGCAAGGCAAAACTCACACTGCTGACCAAATCCGGCTGAGCTGTTTGGCTTGGCGCTTGCGGGACGCGCCAGTGTTCTCTACCTGTTCACACCTCAATGGAAAACAAAGATACCCTGCCCCAAACGCGAGAAGACCCGCAGATCCCCGCCTATGCGGCGCAGCTGAACGCGCCACAGCGGGAAGCAGTCCTGGCGACAGAGGGGCCGGTGCTGATGCTGGCAGGAGCGGGCACGGGCAAAACCGCCGCACTGACTGCGCGGCTCGCGCATCTGGTCGCGACAGGGCGTGCATGGCCCAGCCAGTTGCTCTGCGTCACCTTCACTAACAAGGCGGCACGCGAAATGCGGCAGCGCGTGGCCGGGCATCTGGGCGAAGCGGTCGAGGGAATGCCGTGGCTCGGCACCTTTCACTCGATCTGCGCGAAGATGCTGCGCCGCCATGCCGAGCTGGTTGGCTTGCAAAGCAATTACACGATCATCGACACCGACGATCAACTGCGCCTGCTCAAACAGCTCATCAATGACAATGATCTGGACGAGAAACGTTGGCCAGCGCGCCAGCTCGCCAACCTGATCGATCGCTGGAAGAATCGTGGGCTCAATCCGGACGAACTCGATGCGGTAGAGAACGAAAGCTACGCCAATGGCCGCGGCCAACAGTTCTACCGGCTCTATCAGGATCGACTGAAAGCGCTCAACGCCTGCGATTTCGGCGATCTGATGCTCCATATGCTCAACATCTTCCGGCGCGAGAGGGAGATTCTCGAAAGCTATCAGCAGCGTTTCAAATATATTCTGGTGGACGAATATCAGGACACTAATGCGGTCCAGTATCTGTGGCTGCGACTACTGGCGCAAAGTCACAAGAACATCTGCGTGGTCGGGGATGACGACCAGTCGATCTATTCATGGCGCGGTGCAGAAGTCGCCAATATCCTGCGGTTTGAAAAGGATTTTCCTGGCGCAAAGGTGGTGAAACTGGAGCAGAATTATCGCTCCACCCCGCATATCTTGGGCGCTGCATCGGGGCTCATCAGCGCGAATAGCGAGCGGCATGACAAGACGCTATGGACCGAGATGGATCACGGCGAGAAGCTGCGCGTTATCGGCGTATGGGACGCGCCTGAAGAAGCGCGCCGCGTGAGTGAGGAGATCGAACGACTGGAACGCGAAGGCGCCTCGCTCGATCAGGTCGCAATCCTGGTCCGTGCGCAATACCAGACCCGAGAGTTTGAAGATCGCTTCATTCAGGTCGGTATCAATTACCGCATCATTGGCGGCTTCCGCTTCTACGAGCGCGCCGAAATCCGCGATGCCCTCGCTTATCTGCGCGTGATTGCGCAACCGCAAGACGACCTCGCTTTCGAGCGCATCTACAACCAACCTAAGCGTGGCCTGGGCGCAAAGACGCTGGAACGGATGCACATGCATGCGCGACGCACCGGGCTGCCGCTCGCCGCTGCATCCTTGCAACTAGCCGATAGCGACGAATTGCCTGCGCGCGCCGCGAACACCATCGGCGGGCTGCTCAGGCAGTTTCTCCATTGGCGCGAACAGTCCGAACAGGTCACACCGGCCGATCTTCTGCGCATGGTACTGGAAGAGAGCGGCTATGGCGAAATGCTGCAGAAGGAGCGCACAGCAGAAAGTGCGGGGCGGCTCGAAAACCTGTCCGAACTCGCGCGCGCGATGGAAGAGTATGAAACGTTGGGCGATTTCCTGGAGCACGTCAGTCTTGTCATGGACAATGACGCGGCGGATGAAGAGGAAACCGTCACCATCATGACGATGCATGCGGCCAAGGGGCTGGAGTTCGATCATGTCTTCCTGCCGGGTTGGGAAGAAGGCGTGTTTCCTTCTCAGCGCGCTATCGACGAAGGCGGACTGGCCTCGCTCGAGGAGGAGCGTCGCCTCGCCTATGTCGCTATCACCCGCGCAAGGCGGCGCTGCACGATCCTGCATGCCGCAAACCGCCGGATCTATGGCCAATGGACCAGCAGCATCCCCTCTCGCTTCATCGAGGAACTGCCTGAAGATCACGTCGATACAGAAACCACTTTGACCGGCGGCGCGAGCATGTGGCGCGCCAATTGGAGCGAGCAGGAAGATCCCTTCGCCCATGTCTCGCAATCGCGCCCCGATCGCTCCGGGTCCCGCGGCCCCGGATGGCAGCGCGCACTGGCGACAGGATATGAGACGAAGCAATTGCGTGTGCGGGAGAACAAGCGCTCAGCCGCCAGTTTCGCGGCCAAGCCGCGCGCCGACATTGCCATTGGTGCGCGCGTGTTCCACGAAAAGTTTGGCTATGGAACCGTTATCGATCAGGAAGGCAACAAGCTGGAGATCGAGTTTGAACATTCAGGCGTAAAGCGAGTGCTCGATAGTTTCGTGAAACTTGCGGAGTAGGCAGGCGTGGTTCCAGGCATCAATGTAGAGGCGGCATTCGAGAAGGTGCGCGATTTCTGGTCGCCAAAGGTCATTGGCCAGGTCAACAACCAGCTCATGAAGATCGCCAAGCTCAAGGGCGAGTTCGTATGGCATGACCATGCGGACGAGGAAGAATTGTTCTTTATCGTCAGGGGCAAGCTGGAAATGCAGTTCGAAGATGGTTCGGTGCACCTCGGCGCGGGGGATATGCTGACAGTGCCTAAAGGTGTCCGTCACAATCCCGTGGCGGAACAGGAATGTTGGGTCGTGCTGATCGAACCCGCCTCGACAAGACATACAGGCGACATTGTAACAGAGCGAACGAAGACGCTCGATCAGCAGTACTGAATATTGCCTGCGTCGAAAATCTCATCGCCCAGCAGCGACCGCATCGAGTTGGTCGATGCCTTGCGCGGTTATGCCCTGTTGGGGCTGCTGCTTGTCCATTGCGTTGAACGCTTCGAGCTGTACTGGCTCGATCCGCAACCTGATGCCTGGTTTGACGGCGTTTTCGCGCTCTTCGGCGGAAAGAGTTTCGCTATATTCGCGCTGCTTTTCGGCTTCGGTTTTGCAACGATCATGGCGAATTACAGACGCCGGGATATCGACTTTACCTGGCGATTCGCCTGGCGTGTGACACTGCTGTTTGCGATCGGCACTCTGCACGCCTTGATCTATCGCGGCGATATACTGCAGGTTCTGGCGCTGCTTGGGCTATTGCTGATCCCGCTCGACAGAATTTCCAGCAACCGCATTCTGGCAATTCTGGCGGCCCTGTTGCTGATCCAGGTGCCGCTTCTGGCCCAGTCTGTTCTTGCCGGCAATGGCAGTACCGCAGCGCAGACCCCACCCTATTTCCTTGGAGACACGGGGCTTTCCGTGCTTGCTCAAGGTAGTTTTACCGACGTTCTGACCGTAAATGCACAAGGCGGCATGGTGGGGAAATGGTCGTTCTATCTTTCCACCGGACGCATCGTTGAAATCTGCGGGTTGTTTGCGATCGGGATGCTTCTTCAGCGAAAGAAGGCATTCATGAATCTACCGCAAAGTCGGCTGAAATGGAGTTTGGCCCTTGCCGTCTCAGGGCTCACCTGGCTGGTGCTTGATCGATATGGCCCGGGACTCTTGCCACCATGGCCGGATCAGGGCGGTGCGCCAATGCAGGCCCAATCGGTCGGTTGGGCATTGGATAGCTGGAGGACGGGAGCGGCCACTGCTTTCCAGATCGCCGTCTTTGTCTTGCTGTGGCAGACCCCTGTGCATGCCGTGTTGCGATGGTTTGCTCCGCCCGGTCGTATGACCCTGACCTTCTACGTCCTGCAGTCGCTGGTTTCCGTGCCGCTGTTCTACGGCTTCGGATCAGGCTTGTGGGACGACTGGTCAACTGCGCAAACCGTATTGGCTGGCCTTGTGTTCTTCGCGCTGCAGATCGTGGCTGCAACCTGGTGGTATCGGCATTTCCGATATGGTCCACTCGAATGGACGTGGCGCGCCATGACGCTCGGCGACCGCAATATCCCGATCCGGCGAAGCAAATAGCAGTTAGCGCCGCGATTGCCGCGAGCGAAGACTAGGTCGCGCTTACATCCAGGAACCCCGGGCGCGGGCCGTTCCACTCGCCTGCAGGCACGGGGGTCTCGTCCTCTTCGCGCGAATGACGTGCGCGGCGCGGTTCAGGCCGTTCGGACCTTCCGGCGCGCTTGTCATCGCGTTCGCGCTTTGGCTTGCGCTGAGACTCGTCGCGCTTGCTCGAGCGGGCCTCTGCCTCTTGCGGTTCGGATTCTTCTTGCGCTGGCCTTTCGACCAGATCGACGCGAACATCTTCCTTGCCGAAAACCTTGATCGCATTGCCGGTCAGCTTTTCGACATTGGCGATCGCTTCACCATCCTCTTCCGCAACGAGGGTGAATGCCCGGCCCTTGGCCCCTGCCCTGCCCGTGCGGCCGATCCGATGAACGTAATCGTCCGGGTGCCACGGCGTGTCGAAGTTGAACACGTGGCTGACGCCCTTGATGTCCAGCCCGCGCGCCGCAACGTCGGAAGCGACGAGAATATTGATCTCGCCTTCCTTGAAACGCGCGAGTTCCTTGAGCCGGTTGGCCTGGTCCATGTCACCATGAATCTCGCCCGACAGGAAGCCATGGCGCTGCAGGCTCTTGTTGAGTTCGCGCACCGTGGTCTTGCGATTGGCAAAGACGATCGCGGTATCGACATGATCATGCTGCAGCAGCCAGCGTAGCGTCTCGCGCTTCTGGCGCGATTTCACCGGGATCTTGAACGCGGTGATATCCTTGTTGGTGGATGCCGCGCGGCTCACCTCGATCCGCTTTGGATTGCTGAGGAAAGTCTTCGCCAGCTTTTCGATTGGAGGCGGCATGGTCGCCGAAAACAGCATGGTCTGGCGTGTTTCGGGCAGCTTGGAGCAAATGAACTCGATATCGGGAATGAAGCCCATGTCGAGCATCCGGTCCGCTTCATCGATAACCAGCAATTCGCAGCCGTTGAGAAGTATCTTGCCGCGTTCGAACAGGTCCATCAGGCGGCCCGGCGTAGCGATCAGCACATCGACGCCATCGTTGAGCGCCTTGACCTGGTCGCCCATCTGCACGCCGCCTATCAGCAGCGCCATCTTGAGATCGTGGTTCTTGCCGTATTTCTCGAAATTTTCGGCTACCTGAGCGGCCAGTTCGCGCGTCGGCTCGAGGATGAGCGAGCGCGGCATCAATGCACGGCGGCGACCATTCGCGAGAATGTCGATCATCGGCAGCACGAAGCTGGCCGTCTTCCCGGTCCCGGTTTGTGCGATACCGATAAGGTCGCGCATCATCAGCACGGCGGGAATGGCCTGCGCCTGGATCGGCGTCGGCTCGCTATAACCAGCGGTCGAAACCGCTTGCAGCAATTCTTCGGAAAGGCCGAGATCGGCAAATGTCATAAGGTTCAGGATTTCCGGATAGCAGGAGCCATGCGGCCCCGTTCAGTCAGCCATGCTTCGCCGGCCCAATCGGCCACTCCACAAGAGCCGTCGCGCCCTTCGCTGAAAAGGGGCCGAAAGTCAAGGAATCGCACGGGCGACCGGGCTGGCTGCGCTCAGTCTTCCGCCTTGACCAATTGGCGCAGCCGCTTGATCTCGCAATTGGCGCCTGATCGGGACTGGAGCTTGTCCCGCTCAGCGCAAATCTTGCCGTCCTTGTTCCGCTCTACGTAGAAGCCGGAGTAGAAATCGCGCGCACGGCAGGATTTCTCCAGCCTAGCCGTCACGATACGCCTGTCGCGCAGGAACAGCAGCAGGCGGTTTCCGCTCCCGGTCTGGACGCCGGCGATCCCTGCGACGGGGAGACACTTCTCCATCTTGCGCTCTTCAAAACGCTGCGGAAGCGGTTGCTGAGGAAGTTCCGCCATGAGGTTTTGTCGCGCAACCTGACTGCGCGGGGAGACTCGCACGATCACCCGCTGCTCGATCCTGACCTGGTTCTGGACCGGGACGCTACGAGGCGCATCGAGCCAGTTCCGTCCGGAAGGGGAAGATTCTGCGATCGGCAGAGCATCCGCATTCGGATCGAGCCGGGCAGCCTCAACTGCTGAAGGCACAGGTTCGGACTGGCCGAAGATCGGCACAAGTAGCGCTACCGGCGCCAGCAAGGCGTAAAGACCGTTCATGCTCGAGATGCTGCTTGTGCGGCTCCCCTCAAATCGCCGCGTTCCTGATTGAAATCACGACTCGTTCGTCCCCATGTGACCGCTCTCTAACACATGGGGTTGAATGGCGGCTTAATCCGTTTGCAGGGTCAATCAAGCGCTGGCGAAGCAGGCGGATGCTGTGCCATAGAGCGCCGCGATGAACAGATTGAATGAATTTGCCGCCAGAGTGCGGGACCTGTTGGGCGAACGCGGCTTTACGGCCGATCCGGATTTGCTTGAACCGTGGTTGACCGATTGGCGCGGGCGTTTCCACGGCAAGGCTTTGGGCCTCGCCTCTCCCGCTTCGACCGTGGAAGTGGCGGCTTTCGTACGGCTGTGCGGCGAATATGGCGTGCCGATCGTTCCTCAGGGAGGCAATAGCGGCATGTCCGGCGGCGCGACGCCGGATGAAAGCGGGACGAGCGTTCTCCTGTCGCTAAGGCGCATGGACACCGTTCGCGAGCTTGATGCTTCTGCAGGCAAGGTGATCTGCGAAGCCGGTGTGATCCTGCAGAATCTGCACGAGGCAGCCGAGGCCCACGGCCTGCGTTTCCCCCTTACGCTGGGCGGAAAGGGATCGGCCACGGTCGGCGGCCTGATCTCGACCAACGCCGGGGGCACGCAGGTGCTGCGCCACGGCACCATGCGGGCACAGGTCTTGGGAATCGAGGCGGTGCTAGCCAATGGCGAGATATTTAACGGCCTCACTGCGCTCAAGAAGGACAATCGCGGCTTCGACCTGAAGCAATTGCTTATCGGATCCGAAGGCACGCTGGGAATTGTCACTGCCGCGACGCTGCGCCTGCTGCCCGCAATCGGCGAGCGTGTCGTCGCCTGGACCGGGCTATCTTCGATCGGCAAGGCCCGTGAATTGCTGATGCGCTTTGAAAAGGCGATGCCGGATGAGCTTGAAGGCTTTGAAGTTATGCCAGCTCATTCTCTCGCGGCGGTCTTGGACCACCTTCCGACAGCCCGCCCGCCACTCGCCGACGAGCACGAATGGAATGCGTTGGTAGAACTGGTCACGCCGTCGAACGACGGATCGGACATGCGGAGCCGGGCCGAGGAGGTTCTCGCCGCTGCGATGGAAGCCGGTCTGGTCGATGATGCGGTGATCGCCGCGAACGAAAAGCAGGCTGATGATCTGTGGCTTCTGCGCGATTCAATTGCGCCTGCCGAAAGGGCGCTCGGCCCGGCGATGCAGCACGATATTTCAGTGCCGGTCGAACGGATGCCCGAGTTCGTCGAGGCTGCTATTCCTGCGGTCGAGCAGCGCTATCCCGGCACCAAAGCGCTCGGGTTTGGCCATTTGGGTGACGGCAATGTGCATTTCCACGTCCTTGCCCCTCAAGGCGTAATTGCCGGAGAATGGGAAGAAGCGGACGGCAAGCAAATAAGCCGCTTCGTTCACGACCTGGTGACGGCGCATGGCGGTTCGATCAGCGCAGAGCATGGCATCGGCCAGTTAAAGCGCGATGAGTTGGAACGCCTCAACGATCCGGTTGCGCTATCGATCATGCGGCAGGTCAAACAAGCGCTCGACCCTGAAGGGCTTCTCAATCCCGGCAAACTCGTGCCGCTTGCGCCGGCCAAGTCGAACGCCTAAAGGCACTTCGCATCCGGCTTCCTGGTCGCAAGGGAAAGCCGAATTGGAACACATTCAAGACTTTTTCGGAGAGACTTCATGGCCAGCGCGCCGCAGCAACCTCAATTGCCGCTTTTCTACAAAGACCTGATGCCGCTCAACAGCCGAGATCATAGCGGTTGGAAGAGCAAGCCATTCCAGGACGCAAGTTTCATTGCAGGCACCCACGCCATCCCGGTGACGGTCGACGAGTTCGTCGATGCGCAGCGTCATTACCCGATTGTCTTTACCGCTGGCGAGAATCCGCTGCCGATCGCGCTGATGGGCCTTAACGAAGGCGTAAACACCTTCGTTGGCGAAGACGGCATGCTGACCGACAATGTCTATCTCCCAGCCTATGCCCGCCGTTATCCGTTCATGCTCGCGCGTCTGCGCGACGATAGCGACGAACTGTCGCTCTGCTTCGACCCCAGTTCTGGCGTTGTCGGCGAGTTCGACGAAGGCAATGAGTTGTTTGCCGGTGAAGGCGAGCCGAGCGATTTCACCAAGGGAGTGCTCGATTTCTGCCAGAAGTTCGAGGAATCGGGCCAGCGCACCAAGGCGTTCACCGAGGAACTCGAAAAGCTTGATCTCCTGATGGACGGCGAAATCGCCATTACGATGAACGAAAACCCGGAAAATCCCTTTACCTATCGCGGGTTCCGGATGGTCGACGAGAACAAGCTGCGCGAGCTTCCGACAGAAACAGTCGAAGCTCTCAACAAGAGCGGGATGCTCATGCTGATCCACGCGCATCTTTTCTCGCTGAATCTGATGCGGATCATCTTCGGTCGTCAGGCTCAGCAGGGCAAGGGTCCGCAGCTGGCCGGTAACGGTGCGGCCAACTAGACAATTTGCACCCGACACACTCGTCGGAGTTGCAGAGTCCTATTGAATTGAGGGGGTTGAAGCCCCGTCGATTCTTACCTATCTAGTGGATATCCGGTCGAGTTACCCTCATGACCCGGTCGGATAGTGCACCATCTGGTGCACATCCTCCCTGAACCTTGGCCACCTCGTGCATTTTGCACGGGGTGGTTTTTTGGTTATTCTCCAATTATTCGGCGGCCTGGGCGAGCTGCCCGCCCTGCCCCAGACGCGCAGTCTCCGCACCAAGATCACGCAGCAAGCCGGAAACCAGCTTTGCCATCGGCTCCAGGCCTGCGCCCGGCTCGTTCAAATTGCCGTCAAGATAGGTCGAACGACAGATCTCCAGCTGCATGGCATGAAGCCCGCGTCCGGGAGCCGAATGGTGATCCAGCATGAAGCCGCCGGAATAGGGCCGATTGTGCGCGGCGGACCATCCCTGAACGTCCAGATAGTCCAATGCGCGAGACGCCAGGGAACCGTGACACGAGGCCCCGAAACGGTCGCCGATCACGAGCCTGGGCACTCTTTCCTGTCCATAGCTCCGCTTGAGCGGCGGCATGGAGTGAATATCCAGGAGCAGCGCCGCGCCCCATTCGTCACGCATACGCTCCAATCTGCGAGAAGCGGCAAGATGATATGGCCGGTGGATGCCCTCTATCCGCGCGTCCAGATCTTCGCGCGACAAATGTTTGCGCCAGATTTCACCCGACCCGGGCAATCGCCGCGGCACCAGGCCCAGACCGCTGCGGGCACGCCGATTGGACTGTGAGTGGCGGCCTTCCTGGCCATGAGTGCCGCTGAACATGCCCCAATCGACATCGTCACGTGCACGATTGAGATCCAGCATGGCGCGCGGTGCGTGCGATACGATCATGGCTGCACCGGTGAGCCTGACTACCTCTTCCGCCAACCTGTCGACATAGCGGTCTTCCAGCTTGAGGCAGGCATAGGCTGGATCGCGCATGTTCTCGAGGATCGATGGCGGATAATCGCGTCCGGCATGGGGCACCGAAACAAGCACCGGAATCGTCTGGTTCCTGGGTTCCAGGATCGAGAAGGCCGGTCTTCCGCTATCGGCGATCCAGCCCCCGGTAACGATCGAATCACCGCTCGTTACCGCCGAATCAGCGCGAATCTGCCATTTTTGAGTCATCCGGGAATTGCTGCCTGCAGTTTTGTTCTGTGTCAAAGCTGGTCAGACACGACGCGAAGAAAGATTTCTTAAGTGCTTGGCGCTAAGGAGATTGGATGAATGCAACGAATTCACTCCGAATCCTCCTCGCCGAGGACGAGGAAGCGATGCGCTCCTATCTCGAGCGCGCGCTGACCAATGCAGGCTATGACGTCGTCGCCGTTGATCGGGGCACGGAGGCGATACCGTTCCTGGAAGCGGAGCACTTCGACCTGCTTCTATCGGACATAGTCATGCCCGAGATGGACGGAATCGAGCTGGCTCAACAATGCGCCGAAATCAGTCCGCGGACCAAGGTGATGTTCATAACCGGATTTGCGGCAGTTTCGCTTCGCGCAAGCCGGGAGCAGCCGCAGGCCAAAGTCCTTTCAAAACCGTTCCATCTGCGCGATCTTGTGCTGGAGGTTGAGCGGGTTTTTGCGGACCAGGCAGAAGCCTCTCTCTAGTCTCGACAGGGCTTGGCCCAAAATAGCGGCGCGAATCGCTTGCATGGTGTGAAAGCCCAAGCTAAAGGCCGCCTCCGCCGCAGCGATGCGGCCATCCGATGGTTCGGGCGTATAGCTCAGTGGTAGAGCACTGTGTTGACATCGCAGGGGTCGG
Source organism: Altererythrobacter sp. (assembly GCF_050299635.1). Lineage (NCBI taxonomy): Bacteria > Pseudomonadati > Pseudomonadota > Alphaproteobacteria > Sphingomonadales > Erythrobacteraceae > Altererythrobacter > Altererythrobacter sp. Next base: position 20,633 of record NZ_JBNKWF010000011.1, on the reverse strand, counting down.
AAGTTCAACTCTTCCTACGCCCACCATCGTGACATTTTGAATGGAAGGCGCCGGACCCAGGCGCGCTTTCATTTCCAGGTTTCCGGCAATGGCGCTGGATCAATGCGGGCCATCCCGTCTTTGGGCAGATTAGTCCTATCTCCCGCCTACCTTGCGCGTTGGCCTTCCTCTGCTAAAGCGCGCGCAACACATTCCGAGCAGTATTCTTCAAGACAGGGCAGATATGCAGAAAATTCAGGTCAAGAATCCGGTCGTCGAGATCGACGGCGACGAAATGACGAAAATCATCTGGCAGTGGATCCGCGAACGGCTGATCCTGCCTTATCTCGACATCGACCTGAAATATTACGACCTGTCGATCGAGAAGCGCGACGAGACCGACGACCAGATCACCGTCGATGCCGCCAATGCCATCAAGGAACATGGCGTGGGCGTGAAATGCGCTACGATCACTCCCGACGAAGCTCGCGTGGAAGAGTTCGATCTCAAGAAGATGTGGAAGTCGCCGAACGGCACGATCCGCAACATCCTGGGCGGCGTGGTCTTCCGTGAACCGATCGTCATCGAGAATGTGCCGCGCCTGGTCCCGGGCTGGACCGATCCGATCGTGGTCGGTCGTCACGCTTTCGGCGATCAGTATCGCGCCACCGACACTCTGATCCCCGGCCCCGGCACCCTGCGCCTTGTGTTCAACGGCGAGGATGGCACCGAGATCGACCTTAACGTCTTCGACTTCCCCAGCGCGGGCATCGCGATGGCGATGTACAATCTCGACGATTCCATCCGGGACTTCGCGCGTGCCAGCTTCAACTATGGGCTCGATCGGGGATGGCCGGTTTACCTGTCGACCAAGAACACGATCATGAAGGCCTATGATGGGCGCTTCAAGGACCTGTTCGAAGAAGTTTTTGAAAGCGAATTCAAGGACAGGTTCGCTGAAGCGGAAATTACTTATGAGCACCGCCTGATTGACGACATGGTCGCTTCCGCACTGAAGTGGAACGGCAAGTTCGTCTGGGCCTGCAAGAACTACGATGGCGATGTCCAGTCAGACGTCGTGGCGCAGGGCTTCGGCTCGCTCGGCCTGATGACTTCGGTCCTCATGACGCCCGATGGCAAGACGGTTGAGGCGGAAGCTGCCCACGGCACCGTGACCCGCCATTATCGCCAGCACCAGCAGGGCAAGGCGACCAGCACCAACCCGATCGCCAGCATCTTCGCCTGGACTCGCGGGCTGATCTATCGTGGTCGCTTCGACGAAACACCCGATGTGGTTCGCTTCGCCGAAACGCTTGAAAGGGTCTGCATCGAAACGGTCGAGCGCGGCCAGATGACCAAGGATCTTGCCCTGTTGATCGGCCCGAATCAGAGCTGGCTGACCACGGAACAGTTCTTTGAAGCAATCGTGACCAACCTCGAAACGGCCATGTCCGACTGGGGCTGATCGCATCAAATCGGGTTGCTCCGGCTGAACCGGTTCAAGGGTGGGCCATCCAGTGGATGGTCCGCCCTTTGTTTTTGGCGCTTTGAGGCCCTTCATCGCTGGTGACGCGCGGCTCTGCTTCGCTATAGGTGCGTCATGGCCGGAGAAATCGCTCATTCCCCCATGTTGTCCGATGCGCTGGTGATTCTTGGCGCTGCAGGGATCGTCATCCCCGTCTTTACCCGTTTCCGCATTACACCGGTCATCGGCTTCATCCTGATCGGGATCGCGGTCGGGCCGTTCGGATTGGGGAGGCTCGTTTACGAACACGCATGGCTTGCACATGTCACCATATCGGACCCTGACGGGCTTGAACCGTTCGCCGAGTTCGGGATCATCCTGCTGCTTTTTACCATCGGATTGGAACTGAGTTTCAATCGCCTGTGGCAGATGCGCAAACTCGTCTTTGGCCTCGGCGCGCTCGAACTGTTGATCATTGGATCGGCGCTGGCCGTAGTTCTCAGCATGATGGGGCAATACTGGACGGGGGCGCTGGCTTTGGGATTTGCACTCGCATTCTCCTCCACCGCGATCGTGCTGCCGATTTCCGGAACCACCAGCCCTGTAGGACGAGCGGCACTGTCCATGCTGCTGTTCGAAGACATCATGATCGTGCCGATCGTCTTTATCCTTGGCGCTATGGCTCCCTATGCCCAGGCCGACGGGCTTGAGGGGTTGGTCGACACCCTGTGGCAGGGAGGCCTCGTGGTTCTGGCCTTGTTGGTGCTCGGGCGCATTGCCCTCCCCCGGCTTTTTGCCCAGGCGGCCCGAACCAAGAGCCCCGAACTGTTTCTTGCGGCATCGCTGTTGGTGGTAATCGGGGCGAGCCTGGCAACCGCAGCCACCGGGCTTTCGCCGATTGTCGGGGCATTGATCGCTGGCCTGCTTATCGCCGAGACCGAGTATTATGGCGAAGTTGAAAGCATCATGGACCCGTTCAAGGGGCTCGCGCTGGGCATCTTTCTGATTACCGTTGGAATGAGCATCGATCTCATGACCATCTGGCAGAACCTTGGCACGATTTTGCTCGCCGTTGTGCTGGTCCTGGTGTTCAAGGCGCTTGTCACCGGAGTCCTGCTCCGTCTGATGGGCGCGCGTCGTTCGACAGCAGCCGAGACAGGCGTGTTGATGGCCAGCCCCAGCGAAACAACGCTGATTGTCCTCGCTGCCGCAAGTTCGGCCCTGCTGATTCAGCCGGGCACTGCGCAGTTCTGGCAAATTGTCACCGCCATCGGATTGACCGTTACACCGCTCCTTGCTCGTCTGGGGCGCATGATCGCCCGGCGTGTGGAGAACGTCGCCGAGCTTCCACCGGACGATACCGACGAGCCTCGCACGATCATCATCGGTGCCGGCCGCGTCGGTCGCCTGGTTGCGGACATGCTCACGGCCCATCGGAAGGCCTATGTCGCAATCGATTCGGATGCGGACATGATCCAGCGTGCCAAGCGCCTTGGATATCGCGCTACATTCGGCGATGCTGCTCGTCGCGACGCATTGAAACGGCTCGGAATCGAGCAGGCATCTGCAGTTGTTCTGACGATGGATGAACCGGTCCTCGTCCAACGACTGGTGAGCAAACTGCGCAAGGCCTATCCCGATTTGCTGATCGTCGCCCGTGCGCGAGATATTGAGCATGCTGCGGCGCTCTATCGTGCTGGCGCCAGTCACGCGGTGCCTGAAACTCTTGAAAGTTCGCTCCAGCTTTCAGAATCCGTACTTGTCGAAATCGGTGTTCCCATGGGGCCCGTCATCGCTTCGATCCACGAGAAGCGTGACGAGTTTCGCGCTCAGATCGAGGAAGAGGGAGCGCTGGATTACAAACCCAAACTGCGTAGCAGTTCGCTTGCCGGATAGGTCAGGCGGTACGTGCCCGGTAAGCTTGAGACCCGATCCGATTGCAGCCGCTGCGCAGCGCTGTGTTGTATCGCCTATCCTTCCGATGAGATGCCGGGATTTTCTGCGCGCAAGCAAGCAGGCGAGGCATGTCCGAAGCTCGACGCCTGCGGGCTCTGCTCTATATATGCAACGCGCGGGCGGGACGGGTTCGGCGGCTGCATCCAGTTCGAATGTTTCGGCGCCGGGCAGCATGTCGTCCAAACGTTGTTCGGCGGCAAGGACTGGCGCGACGATCCAGCGCTGCTGCGTCCAATGGCCGAGAGCTTCCTGGCGCTGCGCAAATGTTTCGATCTGCTGTATCTGGTCGATTATGCGCGCGGGCTTGGCCCGAATGGCGATGAGCGAAGTGTGCTTGATGGTATCGAAACCGAGCTGACCGAAATGGCCGCTTCCGCCCAGACCGCGAGCGATTCGGCCAGATTACGCAGCGTGGAAGCGCGCCTTCGTCCGGTCCTTGCCAGATTGCACCCGGCTCCCGCTTAACCGGCCAACAGTTCCTTGACTGCGGCGATGGCCTCATCGGCCTTTGCGCCGTCTGGTCCGCCGCCCTGCGCCATGTCAGGGCGCCCGCCCCCGCCCTTGCCGCCCAGCGCTTCCACGCCCGCACGTACCAGATCGACCGCGTTGAACTTGTCTGTCAGGTCGTCGGTCACGGCAGCAGCAAAGGCAGCCTTGCCGTCGTTCACAGCGCAGATCGCCGCAACGCCCGATCCCATGCGTGACTTCGCTTCATCGAGCAGTGGACGAAGTTCCTTGGGATTGAGTCCCTCGATCACCTGCCCGCTAAAGGTCACACCAGCGATTTCTTCATCAGCGGCCTGCGCCGTTCCGCCGTCCGCTCCGCCGCCTCCCAGCGCCAGCGCCTTCTTTGCGTCCGCCAGTTCCTTTTCGAGCCGTTTGCGCTCGTCGAGCAACGCCGCAATTCGAGCTGGTACATCCTCCGGTGTCGCACGGATGGCCCCTGCAGCTACCTTCAGCGCTTCCTCACGGGAAACCAGCCAGCTCCGCGCTGCTTCACCAGTCAGCGCTTCGATGCGGCGCACGCCAGAACTCACCGCGCCTTCGGACACGATCCGGAAGATACCGATATCGCCGGTCGCCCTCACATGAGTGCCGCCACAAAGCTCGACGGAATAATTGCGACCCTCCGTGCCTTTGCGTCCCATTGAAAGGACGCGCACTTCGTCGCCATATTTTTCGCCGAACAGTGCCATCGCGCCTGCCTCGATCGCTTCGTCCGGGCTCATGAGCGTCGTAGCGACCGTTTCATTGGCGCGGATCTCGGCATTCACTTCGGCTTCGATCGCCGCGATGTCATCTGCCGTGAGCGGCTTTGGGTGCGAAAAGTCGAAACGCAGCCGGTCATCCGCCACCAACGAACCCTTCTGCGTGACATGCTCTCCCAGCTGGTTGCGCAGCGCGGCATGCATAAGGTGCGTTGCCGAGTGATTTGCTCGGATCCGGTCACGCCGAGCCGTATCGACGTCCAGATGCACCGTGTCGCCCAGCTTGACCGAACCCTTTTCGATCTTCGCCTGATGCGCATGGAGCCGGCCCAACGGCTTGGCCGTATCGCTGACCTTTGCCAAAAGCCCCTCTGGTGTCGAGATTGTGCCTGTATCGCCGGTCTGGCCGCCGCTCTCTCCATAGAAGGGCGTCTGGTTGGTCAGGATGACCACCTCGTCACCGGCGTCGGCGCGCTTAACCTCTTGGCCGGACTTGACGATGGCAACCACGCTGCCTTCTCCGCTGGTCGAGGCATAGCCGGTGAACTCGGTCGCGCCTTCGCGCTCGGCAATGTCAAACCAGACTTCGCCCGAGGCCGCATCGCCCGAACCTTTCCAGGCCGCGCGGGCAGCGGCCTTCTGCCGATCCATCGCAGCGTCGAAACCGCCGCGATCGACCCCGATGCCGCGCGAGCGCAGCGCGTCCTCGGTCAGATCGTATGGGAAGCCGTAGGTGTCATAGAGCTTGAAGGCGGTCTCACCATCCAGTTCGCCGCCCTCATCCATACTGCCGGTGGCTTCATCGAGCAGCTTGAGGCCTTTCTCCAGCGTTTTGCGGAACTGCGTTTCCTCCCGCTGCAGCACTTCCTGGATCAACGCCTGGCCGCGCTGCAATTCGGGATAGGCCTGCCCCATCTCGGTAACGAGCGCCGGGACGAGGCGATGCATCAGCGGTTCACTCGCGCCGAGCAGATGCGCGTGGCGCATGGCGCGCCGCATGATCCGCCGGAGGACATAGCCGCGCCCTTCATTGGAAGGCAGCACGCCATCGGCCATGAGGAAGCTGGTCGAGCGCAAGTGATCCGCGATCACACGGTGACTCGCCTGCTGGTCGCCCTCTGCGGGCACGCCGGTCAACGCTTCACTGGCGGCGATCAGCGCCCTGAATGTGTCGGTATCGTAATTGTCATGCACGCCCTGCATCACCGCAGCGATCCGCTCGAGCCCCATGCCGGTATCAATCGAAGGCTTGGGCAGGTCGTTTCGCGTGCCATCAGCCTGCTGCTCGAACTGCATGAAGACGAGATTCCAGATCTCGACAAAGCGATCGCCATCCTCATCGGGGCTGCCGGGAGGGCCGCCGAAGATGTGATCGCCATGATCGTAGAAGATTTCCGAACAGGGGCCACAGGGTCCGGTATCGCCCATCGACCAGAAATTGTCGCTCGTCGGGATGCGGATGATGCGTTCTTCAGGAAGGCCGCTGATCTTGCGCCAAAGGTCGAAGGCTTCATCGTCCGTATGATAGACGGTGGTGGTCAGCTTGTCTGCCGGGATGCCCCATTCTTTCGTGAGAAGCGTCCAGGCGTGAAGAATCGCCTGCTCCTTGAAATAGTCCCCGAAGGAGAAGTTCCCCAGCATCTCGAAGAAGGTATGGTGCCGCGCGGTATAGCCGACATTGTCGAGATCATTGTGCTTGCCCCCCGCCCGCACGCATTTCTGCGAACTGGTCGCGCGCGGTGCCGGGGGCGTTTCCAACCCCGTGAAGGCATTCTTGAACGGCACCATGCCCGCGTTGACGAACATGAGCGTGGGATCATTGTAGGGCACCAGCGGAGCGCTTGGCACCTCGGCATGGTCTGCACCGGCGAAATAGTCGAGGAAGGACCGGCGGATCTCGTTGGTCGATGTCATGGAAGCGCAGTTAGGCAATCGCGCCGCAGGCTACAAGACGAATAAGCTGCATGAAGTGTTCGGCAGAGCCAATTGTGATTCGGTGCCAGCCATCTCCCCTTCCCAGCCACCCGATAGGTTGCCCAGAGACAATATCGGGTGGCTGGGAGGGGGAGAGGGCCGGAGCCGGGTGCTGGATTTGGCCTCGCCAAATCCGGATCGACGCCATCGACCATGCAATGAAAAACCGGCGCGACCCGGATGGCTGGGTGCGCGCCGGCTTTCCATTTTTCCGGGCGCAACTGGCGCCCGCTTGAAGAAAAGTGTCAGGATTCCGCGTCCGGACCCGCCATCATCTCCTCGGCGACCTCATCGGTGCGGCCGCGAATGGCGGCTTCCAACTTGTCGCAAATCTCCGGGTTTTCCTTGAGGTAGCTCTTGGCATTCTCGCGGCCCTGACCGATGCGAATGCTGTCATAGGAGAACCAGCTCCCCGACTTCTCCACCAGCCCGGCCTTGACCCCCAGATCAAGAATTTCGCCGATCTTGGAAATGCCCTCGCCATACATGATGTCGAACTCGACCTGCTTGAACGGCGGAGCCACCTTGTTCTTGACCACTTTCACGCGAGTGGAGTTACCCACCACTTCGTCACGATCCTTGATCTGGCCCGTGCGGCGAATGTCGAGCCGCACCGAAGCATAGAACTTGAGCGCATTGCCGCCCGTCGTCGTCTCGGGATTGCCGTACATCACGCCAATCTTCATGCGCAGCTGGTTGATGAAGATCACCATGCACTTGGAACGGTTGATCGACCCGGTGAGCTTGCGCAGGGACTGGGACATGAGGCGCGCCTGAAGGCCGACGTGGGAATCGCCCATCTCGCCTTCGATTTCAGCGCGGGGAACCAGCGCGGCCACCGAGTCGACCACCAGCACGTCGATCGCGTTCGAACGTACCAGCGTATCCGTGATTTCGAGTGCCTGCTCGCCCGTATCGGGCTGCGACACGATAAGCTCGTCGATATCGACGCCGAGCTTCTTGGCGTAAACCGGATCGAGCGCATGTTCGGCATCGACAAAGGCTGCCGTGCCGCCATTCTTCTGCGCTTCCGCAATCACATGCAGCGCCAGAGTGGTCTTGCCCGAGCTCTCAGGGCCATAAACTTCGACCACGCGACCTCTGGGCAGCCCGCCGATGCCAAGCGCGATATCGAGGCCAAGCGAGCCGGTCGAAATCGATTCGATATTCATCGCTTCTTTCGAGCCCAGCTTCATCGCCGAACCCTTGCCAAATGCCCTGTCAATCTGGGCCAGCGCAGCGTCGAGCGCTTTCTGACGATCCACGGAAGATTCCTTTTCTACCAGTTTGAGATTCGCGGACATCGCATGGCCTCCTTCGCTTGCCTAGGGCTACCGGCCGTTTATCGACCATCGCCCTTCTGGCCCCTTGTTGGAATGCGATGTATCCGATTTGTTCCATAAGAACAAGAGCGGAACAAAAATATTTTTCCGGCGCTATCTCAGCTTCTACTTTGCGCTCGCCTTGCGCATCACTTCAGCAACCCGATCCCCGATCTGTTGCACGCTGAAGGGCTTGGCGAGGAAGTGCATATTGGGAATATCGATATCCTTACGCAATTGTTCCTCGGCATAGCCCGACATGAACAACACCGGCAGATCCGGCAGCAGCTTGCGAATACCACGCGCCATGGCAGGGCCATCCATTCCCGGCATCACGACATCGCTCACCACCAGGTCGAATTCGCCGCCATTCTCGATCTCGGCCAACCCCTCTTCACCGTCCGAACAACATGTGACGCTGTAGCCAGCTCGCGACAGGGCCCGTTCGGCAACCGCGCGCACCATGTCTTCGTCTTCGACAAGCAGGACCCGCCCGCCGCCCGACCATTCACTCGATTGTTCGACCGGAACTTCGACAGGTTTCTGCGGAACTTCGCCCTTGTGCACGGGGAGATAGACGGTGAAGCGCGCGCCCGTGGCACGCCCCTTCTGCCCATCGATATTGTCGGCAAATATGAACCCGCCCGATTGCTTCACGATGCCATATGCGGTCGAGAGGCCGAGGCCAGTGCCCTTCCCCTGTTCCTTTGTCGTGAAGAATGGCTCGAACAGCTTGGGCAGCGCTTCCGCCGGAATTCCTCCCCCGGTATCCTGCACCACCAGCACAGTATAGTCCGCGGCGGGCAGGATATCCGAGCCCATCTTCTCGACGTCGCGCACCGTCACGCGGCGGGTTGAGAGTGAAATGCGCCCCGAACCATCGCCGCTGGACTGGATCGCATCGCGGGCATTGACCGCGAGGTTCATGATGACCTGTTCGAGCTGCTGCGGATCAGCCCGCACCGGCCCAAGATCGCGATCATGCTGTACGACATACTCGATTCTGCTGCCCAGCAGCCGCTTGATAAGCGGACCGACTTCGCTGACGACATCCGGCAGTTGCAGAATTTCCGGTCGCAGGGTCTGCTGGCGCGAGAAAGCGAGCAATTGCCGCGTCAACGAGGCTGCGCGGTTCGAATTGGCCCGGATCTGCTGGATATCGTCATAGTCGCTGTCACCCGGCGTATGGCGCAGCAGCATCAGGTCGCAGGTTCCGATGATGGCCGTCAGCACATTGTTGAAATCATGCGCGACACCGCCAGCGAGCTGGCCCACGGCCTGCATCTTGGTCGCTTGTGCGACCTGCCGTTTGAGCTGCGTTTCTTCATGCGAATCCGACAGGCTGAGCAGCACCGCCGGTTCGCCCAGTCCGCGCACGCCCGCTATTCCCATCGAGACAGGTTCTTCCGGATTGGTTGTCAGCCGCAGCGCCATATTGCCGCTGGTCGCCGGGCCGCGGCCGTGTCGTCTGACTGCATCTGACAGCGCAGCCTTGTCCTCGCGCACTACCAGATCGGTCGGAAACGCAGGAAGCCCCCTGCCCTCGCGCTCGATCGAACGGAGGAAGGCATCATTGCCGAACAGGAAACGCCCGTCGCGGTCGGTCATGGCAAGGCCCAGCGGCAATTGCCCCAGCAGCGCCTCGAGTTGAGCGACGCCGGCTTGCGAGGATCCGTCCCATCCGCCGCCAATACCCACGCCGCTGTCAACGAGCAGCATCAGCGATTGCGCTTCGTCCGGACCCGAAGCGTACTTCTCTCGCGGATCTTCCAGCGGGATATGGATCAGCGTTTGCGGCGTTCCTCCGCGGCCTTCGCGCGAGAAGAATATCCGGTCGCGATCATCGGAACGCAGGAAGGATACGAAATCCTGCCCCGCGAGCGTCGCAGCCGGATCGCCCGCAGCGCGTTCGGCAAAACCGGCACTCACGCTCTTGATCAGGCCCTCTGGAGATGTGATCGCGCTTTCAATGCCTGAGCGGGAAAGGATACGGCCAAACGGGCCTGTCACGTCATAGCTGGCCAGAGCATCAATCAGCTTGGGTTCAATCCTTCGGAAACGCCAGACGAGATGATCTTCGCCCCTCCCCGCCCGCTCAGCCGAAACCGCCCAGGATGGCATGTCTTCCTCGCCACCACCAAGATTTTCGAGCCGGGCCGATCCATCGCGCCAGGCTTCGCGCGCGACCTTGGTCAGCGCTTCGAATGCAGACCGTTCGAGCGGGAGATTCGGCGGAGCACTGGCGGCGCCGAACCATTCGACAAATTCGCTATTGGCGCAGGTGAGACGGTTGGCGCGATCGGTGATTGCCACACCAATCCCGGGCTGCTCGATGGCGGCGAAGGTCACCGACCAATCTGGCGATGACGGCGCATCGGACTGGGGCTGAGCCCGCATCCGGTCAAGCACGAATGCCCCAGAAACAAGGACTGCAAGCGCCAGAGTGAACGCAGCGGCAAGCACGATCTCGCCCGAAGCGAACCACAGCAAGACCGCGCTGACAAACATGGCAAGCCCAAGCCCGCCCATCAGCATGATTGGTTGCCGACCTGCCTCCCCTTCGATCGCCTTCATCCCTTCTGTGCCTTCAACCGCTCGTCAAGCCTGGCCTCAAGCTTTCGCAATCGACGCGCGCGCTTCCGCGCCACGATGTAACGCCACAGGAAGCTCGACAGGAGATAGCCAATCGCGGCCGAGACGACCGAGAGGACAATGAAGCCGAACGTCGTGACGCCTGCAACCTGGAACGCTTCGATGACCCAGGCCCATCGTCCGCTGTTGAGTTCGTCATTGGCGACGCCAACGGTCACGGCATCGACCTTGAGCACAAACGCCCCCACACGGTTCGCCACCACCAGCCAGAACGGCAGGGTGAAGGGATTGGTGACGAAAGTTACCGCGGCAGAAAGCGGTACATTCGCCCGTGCAGGAAGTGCGAGGAAGGCCGCAAGGAAGATCTGGCCAATCGGCACGATAAAGGCGGCAAACAGACCCAATGCGACACCGCGCGGAACAGAACGGCGCGTAAAGCGCCAAAGCTCTGGAGAAAGGAATCTATGCGCGATCGGAGCAAGGAACCGGTTGCGCGCCATATCCTCACGACTGGGCATGTAACTGCGCAGTGTGTCGGCCAGCCAGGTCTTTGATCCGAAAGTGCTCATGACGTCGCGCTCGCCTTGCTCCGCTTGCCAATCTTTCGCAAGGGTTCATCAGGGATAATCGGCAGAGCGGGCATGGCTATCGATATGGGTATCAATACCACACTGTCCAAGCGCTGAATTCTGCTGACGGAGATACCCCTTCGATCAGCTCTTCTCGCGCATCAACCGTGCCTTGTCGCGCTTCCAGTCGCGTTCCTTGATCGACTGGCGCTTGTCATGCGCCTGCTTGCCCTTGGCCAGCGCCAGTTCCACTTTCGCGCGCCCGGTGCTGTTGAAATAGATCGACAGCGGAACCAGCGTCATGCCCTTGCGCTCGACCGCACCGAACAGCTTGGAGATTTCGCGTTGGTGGAGCAGCAGCTTGCGCGGGCGGCGCGGTTCATGATTCAGCCGGTTGCCGTGGCTATATTCGGGAATGTTGGCATTGATCAGCCACACTTGCCCATCGCGCACTTCGGCATAGCTTTCAGCAATCGTGGCTTCGCCAGCGCGCAATGCCTTCACTTCGGTGCCTTGCAACGCCAGCCCCGCCTCGAACTTCTCCTCGATGGCATAATCGAACCGCGCGCGCCGGTTCTCGGCGACGGTCTTCTGCTTGTCGAAGGTTTCTGGTTTCGGACGAGCCATAGTGCGAGGGCATGTAGGAGTGAACGGCGACCATTGAAAGGGAGGTCGGCGCGTCTAGACCAGACCGGCATGCTCCAGGGCTTCGTCCACCTGTTTGCGTGCGGGCTCGCTGCAGGGGACGATCGGCAGGCGAACCTCGTCGGTGAAACCTTCCATCACCCGGCTCAGCGCATATTTGACCGGAGCCGGGCTGGCATCCGAGAACATCGCATAATGCAGCGGGAACAGACGATCGTTGATCTCGCGCGCCTGCACCAGATCGTTTGCCGCGATCGCTTCATGAAATGCTGCACACAGCGCAGGTGCGACATTGGCGGTCACCGAGATGCAACCGCTGCCTCCTGCGGCGGAATGCGGCAGCCACAGTTCGTCATTGCCCGAAAGCTGGCAGAACTCCTTGCCGATTCCCATGCGATGGTCTGCCACGCGCGACAGGTCCCCGCTGGCATCCTTGATCGCGACGATCCTGTCAGGATGCATCTTCGCCAGGGCAACTACCGTCTCGTCCTCAAGATCGGTCACTGTCCGGGCCGGCACATTATAGAGCACGATCGGCAGATCGCTGTTTTCGGCAAGATAGCTGAAATGCGCAATCAACCCCGCCTGGCTCGGGCGGTTGTAATAGGGCGCGACACAAAGACCCGCCGCAGCCCCCGCCTTCTTCGAGAAATTCATATGCAGCAACGCATTGCGTGTATCATTGCTGCCGCATCCGGCGATCACGGGAACGCGACCTGCGGCCTGTTCGATACAGACTTCGATCACCCGGTGGTGTTCGGCATTGGACAGAGTCGAGGCCTCACCCGTAGTCCCGCAAGGCACCAAGGCTTTCGAACCCTGCTCAATCTGCCAGTCGACAAGACGCCTAAAAGCGGCCTCGTCAAACGATCCGTCGCGAAAAGGAGTCACAAGAGCGGGGATTGAACCGGAAAACATTGCCTTAGGACCTTTCGTGGCCACATAATTCGGCACTAAACAGCGTGTGAAGTGCCCAAACGGGTAATTGATTCAGCGCCTGATAAGGATCAGCCAAGCACAATGTCCAGCATGCATCGCAATCAATACAGATTCGCTTTGATTCTCGGGACGGCTGCACTCGCCTGCGCCGCGCCGTTGCTGGCGCAGGATCTGGCACGGCAGAACCGCGCCACCGTCCAGATGGTTGCGCAACAGCCCCAGGCGATAATGCGGGCGGTCGACCGGTTCGACTACCTTGCCAATACCAAGGATCTCGGCTTCGATTCCTATGCCGGTTTCGTGCTCGCCTATCCCGGCTTTCCGAAGGAGGAATTGCTCAGGACGCGCGCCGAAAATGCGCTCGACAATGAAGCTCCCTCGACAGAAGCGCTGCTGGCATTCTTCGACAGGAACCCGCCCCTGACCAATTCCGGCCGCGCGCGCTATGCGCTGGCGCTGGCAGCCAAAGGGCGGCCAGAAGCAAAGCAGGTCGCGCGCGAAGCCTGGCGTGGCGGCAGCATGAGCGGAACGGCGGAAGCCTATATCCTCGGCATGTTCGCATCGTCCTTCACTCAGGAAGACAATGACGCGCGAATGGATGCGCTGTTGTGGCAAGGCGATGCAGAGGCTGCGCGGCGCCATCAGTTGATGGTTTCAGCTGACAAGCGCGCTCGTGTCATGGCGCGGCTCGCCTTGGTCGAAGATCATATCGACGCAGGGGATGAAGTCGCGATCCCCAGCGCCTGGCTCAGCGATCCCGGCGTGGTCTATAACCTCGTCAAATATTACCGGGCGAACCGCCAGATGCCGCGTGCGGTGGCGCTGCTGACTAGCCGCCCGCGCTTCTCCAGCCTGCCATTCGATCCCGAAGCACTGGTTGGCGAAATGCTGCAGGTTGCCAAGGGTGCAAGTTCTGGCCAGGCGGCCAGCATCGCCGCTTCTGTCGATGACCTGTTCGCACCTGGCGCCGATATCAGCGACGGCTCTTACCGGCTGCGCGATCGATATACCGATCTGATGTGGCTGGGCGGCACAAAGGCGCTGTGGAGCCTGGGTGACGGGGCAAGAGCCGCGCCGCTTTTCTATCGCTATGGCATGGCGGCAAAGACTCCGCTGACCCGCTCCAAAGGACTCTATTGGGCTGGACGGGCCGCGCGGCAGGCAGGCAAGCAAGCCGATGCGGAGCGCTACTTCACCGCAGCGAGCCAATATGCCGATCAATATTACGGGCAGCTGGCGCTCGGCGCACTGGGCAAGCCGATGCCCCAATTCGCCAAGCTCCCGCAAGCCGTCCCGACTCCCGAGCAAAGAGCAGAGTTCGCCAATTCGCCGCTGGTCAAAGCTCTGAAGGCGATTGCGACCAACCGTCGCAACTGGCGAACCGAACGCGCCTTCTTCGGTGCGCTGGCGGATTCAGCCGATACGCCGGAAAAGATGGCCCTGGTGGCTGACCTCGCGCACCAGCTCAAGCTTGACGAATTTGCCGTTGTGGCGGGAGCGACTGCTCCCGAACACGGGCTGACCGGGTTTGAGCGCCTGGCCCATCCCACCGTCCAGGTGCCTTACGGAACCGATTGGACCATGGCGCACGCGATCATGCGGCAGGAAAGCGAATTTGATCGCACGCGCGTCAGCCATGCCGGTGCGCGCGGCATGATGCAGCTCATGCCCGGTACTGCGCGCGAGCAAGCAGGCAAAATGGGCATGAATTACATGTCCGCCGATCTCACTGCCGACCCACAGTATAACATCCGCCTGGGCGACGCCTATTTCCGCCGTCTGCTGGATTATTACGGCGGAGCCTATCCGCTCGCCATCGGTGCCTACAATGCCGGGCCGGGACGAGTGAACCAGTGGTTGCGTATGAATGGCGACCCGCGCACTGGAGCGATCGATTACGTTACCTGGATTGAGAAGATTCCAGCCAATTTCGAAACCCGCTATTATATCATGCGCGTGCTCGGCAATGCCGTGGCCTATGACAACATGAACCCGGACAAGGCGCCGGGTGGCAGGCCGCGCACGATTGCCAACTTCCTGCGTTGAACGGGAATAACGCGTGGAACCTGCAGGCGACCCCATCACTCCGCAGGGGATGTTCGCGCTCAAGGCGCGCTATGACCATCTGCTCGGCACTGAGCGGCCGGAGATCGTGGAAATCGTCAGTTGGGCGGCGGGCAATGGCGACCGCAGCGAAAACGGCGACTATCTCTATGGCCGCAAGCGGATGCGCGAGATCGACCGCGAGCTGGCTCACCTCGCCCGCCGGATGAAGAAATTACGCGTGGTCAACCCTGCCGACCAGCCTGACAAGGCCCGTGTTTTCTTTGGTGCGACAGTCACTCTCGCGGACGAGGATGACAATGAGCGAACAGTCACATTGGTTGGCGATGACGAGCAGGACGCATCAACGGGCCGGATCGGTTGGAACTCGCCCATGGCGCGCGCGCTGCGCGGAGCAGGCGTGGGAGACTTGCGCGTGGTCAAGATACCTGCCGGTGCAAAGGAATGGGAAGTCCTGGCGATCGCCTATCCCGATGCCTCTTGATGGTTGCAAATAGTGCCGGAGCAGGCAATCACGCCGCCATGCGCGCCCTTCCACTCGTCCTTACACTGCTGGCATGTTCTGCACCTGTTGCAGCGAAAGACAGCCTGGGCGTCTTTTCCGGCTGGGCTGCCTTTCGCGATCCTTCGGTGCCCCGCTGCTACGCCATCGCCAAGCCCGAGCCGAGCAAGCTCGAACGTGATTACGAACCCTATGCGACGGTGAGCACCTGGCCCGAGAAGAACATACGCGGGCAGTTCCACCTGCGCCTCTCGCGCAAGGTTGCGGAAACTCGCTCGATCACCCTCATCATCAATTCCAGGCGCTTTGCCTTGACTGGCGGCGGCGGCGACGCATGGGCGAAAGACGCAGCGATGGATGCGGCGATTGTCGCTGCAATGCGGGGAGGAAGGCGCATGATCGTGAGCGCGACCGATACCAGGGGGCGGCGTTTCTCCAACACCTATCAGCTGGCAGGTGTGGCGACCGCGCTTGACGCAGCGACGGTCGGCTGCGCACGCAGATAATTTCACAACGCTAGCCAATCGGGCAGCAGCGCATTATATGCGCCGCCTCCATGGCCGATACAGACCTCATGCCGATCCCCGGACAGGTGGATCCCGTTCCCGTCGCGCGTGACATCACGCCGCGCGAAGATGGCCGTATCGACCTGCTCGGCCTGCCGCGCGAGCGCATCCGCGAACTGTTTGCCGATGCCGGGCTTGACGCCAAACAGGCCAAGCTGCGCGCCAAGCAGGTGTTCCACTGGCTCTATCATCGCGGCGTGACCGATTTCGATGCGATGACCGATATCGCCAAGACCATGCGCCCGTGGCTGGCGGAACGGTTTGTCGTCGGTCGCCCCGAAGTGGTCGAGGCCCAGCATTCGAGCGACGGCACGCGCAAGTGGCTGCTGCGCACCGCGGACGGGCATGATTTCGAAATGGTCTTCATCCCCGATGCGGATCGCGGGACGCTATGCGTTTCTTCGCAGGTAGGCTGCACGCTCAACTGCCGCTTCTGCCACACCGGCACCATGCGCCTGGTGCGCAACCTCACTCCCGGCGAGATCGTAGGCCAGGTCATGCTCGCGCGCGACGCACTCGGCGAATGGCCCAAGGGCAGCATGGCTGGCCTTGATGACGCCGAGGACAGCGCACATTACACCGCCGATGGTCGCCTGCTGACCAATATCGTGATGATGGGCATGGGCGAGCCGCTCTATAATTTCGAAAACGTTCGCGATGCGCTACGCCTGGTGATGGATGGCGACGGGCTGGCCCTGTCGAAGCGCCGCATCACCCTTTCGACCAGCGGCGTTGTGCCGATGATGGATAAATGCGGCGAGGAAATCGGCGTGAACCTGGCGGTTTCGCTCCACGCCGTGACCAAGGAAATCCGCGACGAGATCGTCCCGATCAACAAGAAATACGGCATTGAGGAGCTATTGCAGGCCTGTGCCGACTATCCCGGAGCGTCCAATGCGCGGCGCATCACCTTCGAGTATGTCATGCTCAAGGACACGAACGATACTGACGAGCATGCGCATGAGCTGGTCCGGTTGATCAAGCAGTACCGGCTGCCAGCCAAGGTCAATCTGATTCCGTTCAATCCCTGGCCCGGCACGCCTTACGAATGCTCCACGCCGGAGCGGATCAAGCGCTTTTCCGACATCGTGTTCGAAGGCGGCATCAGCGCGCCGGTCCGTACACCGCGCGGGCGCGACATCGATGCGGCATGCGGGCAGCTCAAGACAGCGGCGGAAAAGAAGAGCCGCGCCCAACTCGACCGCGAAGCGGCGGCGGCTGCCGGGGAATGAACTGTCGGGTCGAAGCGCTCTGCGTCGGCCAACCGGAAATCTTCCGCGGCGAGGAATTGAGCGCGATCGGCAAGCATCCTGTCAATGGTCAGGTGCGGATCACTTTCACAGGTCTTGAAGGCGATGCACAGGCAGACCGCGTGCATCATGGCGGCGTGGATATGGCAGTGCATCACTATCCGCACGACCACTATGCCGGTTGGGAGGAATGGCTCGGCGGTCACGAATTGCTCTCCCGCCCCGCAGCCTTTGGCGAGAATATCCATGCTGGCGGCCTGACCGAACGCGATGTCTGTATTGGCGATCGGTTCCGTCTGGGTGGCGCGCTGCTGGAAGTCAGCCAGCCTCGCAAACCGTGCTGGAAGATCGAACATCGCTTCGGCCGCAAGGGGATGCTCGCCCGCATCCTGCGCTCGCACATTTGCGGGTGGTACTATCGCGTGATCGAGGAAGGCATGGCCGAGGCCGGTGACACGCTGGAACTGATCGAACGCCGCGAAAGCGATTGGCCCATCGCAAGAGCATTCGCCACTTTGCTCGACCCGACGTCGGCGCCGGACGGAGAGAACTTGCGTGCATTGGCTGCGCTTGAGGCGTTGAGCAGCGACTGGCGCAAGAAGGCAGCCGCAAAGGCCGAAAATAGCGGCTGAACTGCACGGCCCACCGGCAAACTCGCACAATTCAACCCTAATTCGCTTTTAATTCTGATCGTTCAGCCAAGGTTTCACCTGATCGCGGAATATCGAAGGCAATTCGAAGCCTTCAATGAGGACACAATGAAGAAGCTTGCACTCGCATTTGCCGCCGGAACAATGGCTCTCACGGGGCTAGGTACGGCTGCGCCCGCTGCCGCCGATCCGCCGCCTTGGGCACCCGCTCACGGCAAGCGAGCCAAGGACCGGGCGATGTATGATTCGCGCGGCTATTACGTCACGCCCCGCCGCATCACCCGCGACAGCTACATGTGGCGCGGTCGCGATGGCAGATATTACTGCAAGCGCGACAATGGCACGACCGGCCTGGTGATCGGAGCGGGCGTCGGCGCATTGGCGGGTCACGAACTGGCCGGTCGCGGCGACAAGACGCTGGGCGTTCTGCTCGGCGCTGCCGTTGGCGGTGTAATCGGTCGTGAGATCGATCGCGGCAGCCTGAGCTGCCGCTGACAGTCTGAGACAGGCAATTTTGATGGGCGTGGCCGCCGGGAAGCGGTCGCGCCCTTTGCTTTGCTCAGCCGAATACCGGAAGATCGCCGGCTGACGAGATCGTCGCGCATCGCCCGCCGATCCAGACATTGCCACCATCGTCGAGCGAGCAGTGGACGATACCGTCCGCTCCCGTCTTCCGTCCCTGCGCAGCAAGATAGCTGCCCTGCACCAAGCCGCTGCCGAACAGATGCATCGCCACGCCTGCGTTGAAGCTGCCGGTAACCGGGTCCTCGATCAAGCGGCCCTGCGCGGCTCCGAAGAATGCGCGCAGTTCCCAATCGGCCCGATCGCTTCCGACACAAGGGCCGGCCAGCCCGATGTCCGTTCCCGCCGGAGCCTTTGCCACCGGATCGGCCGCAAGCACATCGTCTGCAGTCCTGAGCCTTAGCAACTGCCATTGTGGCCCGTTGCTGACATGTACTGCCTCGACCACCGTTTCAGGTTCGACTCCACATATTGCCACAGCGTGATCGAGTTCCGCATCTGTCAGCGGCTCATGCTTGGTCAGTGGCGGAGCGGCAAAGGCGAGCAAATCGCCATCGTGCCTGATCTCCACCAGGCCGACGCCGCATTCCTGCACCACGGTTCCAGCCTTCCCCGGCGTGCCGCCAGCCTCCAGCCAGGCATGGCAAGAACCGAGCGTGGGATGCCCTGCGAAAGGCAATTCGCCGGCTGGATAGAAAATGCGCAAACGGTAATCGGCTGCAGGATCGGTGGGCGGCAACAGGAACGTCGTTTCCGAGAAACCCAGCCACTGGGTGAGCCTGAGCATCTGCTCCGCACTCAGCGCATCGCCACCATGAACTACGCCCAACGGGTTCCCCTTGAACGGGCCGGAACCGAAGACATCCACCAAATCGAGCTTCATCGAGTGTTCTCCATCGTATCACCGCTCTACCTAGCCAAGATGCCGGGAATCTGCTGAATAGATTTTATGTCCAAGCCTTCAGTATTGGTGACCGGGGGCGCGCACCGGATTGGCGCGGAGATCGCCCGTCAGTTTGGCGAGGCCGGGTGGCACGTCATCATCCATTACGGCAAATCTCAGGAAGATGCGGATCAACTTGCTGCTTCGCTTCCATCCGCCGAAACGATCCAATGCGATCTTGCCGATGGCGATACGGCTGTCGCTATGGTGAAGGAACTGGCGGCCCGGCTCGACGACTGGCGGGTGCTGATCAATTGCGCGGCCATCTTCTGGTCAGACCATGTAACCGCACTGGATCCGGAAACGAACCGGGCTGCGATGCAGATCAATGCCGTAACCCCTGCCCGAATGGCGCAGACGTTCCTCGCCCACGCCAGCGCCAGGCAGGGGCGCTGCGTGATCCAGTTTACCGACCAGAAGCTGGAAAACCCCAACCCTGACTTCTTCAGCTATACGATGAGCAAGCACGCGGCCGCTGCAACCATCCCGATGCTGGCTGAAGGTGCGGCAGGTGCAGATGACCGCGTCTACGGCCTTGCTCCCGGTGCGATCCTGCCGAGTCATGACCAGACCGAAGACGAGGCAGAGGTGTCGCACAGGCTCAACCTGCTGGAACGCAAGACCGGTATCGAAGAAGTCGCCCATGCCGCCCTCTTCCTGGCACAGGGAACGCTCAGGAGCGGTGAGACGCTGTTCGTCGACAGCGGCCAGCACATGCTCGATCAGCCGCGCGACGTGATTTATCTCGCCCGCGAGATCATGGCGCAGTCATGAGTGCCAGGGCATGAAACGCCACGCGTTCTCGACCCGCTTGTGGCACTGGCTCAATCTCGTTTGCGTCGTGGTGCTGTTCATGAGCGGGTTGAACATCTCAAACGCGCATCGCTACCTTTATTGGGGCGATTATGGCTTCAATCCGGCTGACGCATGGACTGCCGTGCCGCGCTTCCCCGGCTGGATGACCATCCCGGATTACTACAGTCTTGCACAGGCGCGGGCCTGGCATGTGCTGATGGCCTGGCCATTCGCGCTCGGCCTGTTGTTCATGTGGATCGCCATGCTCGCAAACCGCCATTTCCAACGCGACGTCATGACTTCGCCAGGCGAATGGAATCCGCGCGCGATCTGGCACGATATCGTCCAGCATCTGAAGCTCAGTTTCGAGCATGAGGGTTCCAGATACAATTTCCTCCAGAAACTCGCCTATGGCGTGGTGCTGGGAATATTCCTGCCTCTGATGATTGCCACGGGTCTGGCGATCAGCCCGGGCTTCGAACCGGCGGCACCCTGGCTGGTGGACCTGCTTGGCGGAAGGCAGAGTGCCCGCTCGCTCCATTTCATCACCGCATGGGCCATTGCAGGGTTCTTCCTCGTGCACATTGTCCTGATTCTGCTTTCGGGGCCCATCGAACAAATCCGCGCCATGATTACGGGAGGTCGCTTTGAAGCGTAGGAACCTTCTTGCAGGAATGGCCGGACTGATGGCG
>NZ_JBNKWF010000010.1:75529-104651 GCF_050299635.1 Altererythrobacter sp. | reverse complement strand
TGTCGGTCAAGTGCGAGCATTCGGACGAACATTCAGTATCTACGCAAACCGCTACAAACTCAAACCGGTCTGTCCTGAATGCGCTATCCATGGTGGGCAGCGCATCATATTCATGGAGCGCGGCCACTATTTGGGACAATACAGGGCAGACTTCTCGGATGTGAGCATCAGAGATGGCCGCTTATTCCTGCAGGCTCATTTGCCTCATTCTAAACCTATTGAAGTAAAGTTCACAGCGAAGGGGCCACCCCAGCAGCAACGGGACGGTGACGAAGTGCTCCAGTTCTTTCGGTAACCGAATTCCGCTAGCCACCCAATAGCGGAAATTACCCTTTCTTCGCCCTGGGATGCGCGCTGCGATAATTCTCCAGCATCGTGGCGGCATCGACCTTGGTATAGATCTGGGTCGAGCCGAGCGAGGCATGGCCGAGCAGTTCCTGCAAGCTGCGCAGGTCCGCGCCCGCTCCCAGCAGATGCGTCGCGAAGGAATGGCGCAGAGCATGCGGGGTTGCGCTGTCGGGCAGGCCCAGCGCCTTGCGCGCGCTTGCCACCGCCTGTTGCACCATGCCGGGATTGAGCACGCCGCCCTTGGCTCCGCGAAAGATCGGCTCGTCGGGCCTGATCGGCCAAGGGCACCGCGCGGCGTAATCCGCCACCGCTTCGCGCACCACCGGCAGGACGGGGACGACGCGCTGCTTGTTGCCCTTGCCGGTCACGACCAGCGTTTCGCCCAGTGGTAAATCCGCTCCCTTGATCGAAAGCGCTTCGGCAATGCGCAGGCCTGAACCATAGAGCAGCAGCAGCACCGCGCGGTCGCGCGCGCCAATCCAGGCGGCGCTTGCGGCATCCGCCACCTCGTCTGCCAGGCCCTGCACATCGTCGGGTGTGATCGGGCGGGGGAGCGGTTTCTTGAGGCGCGGGCCGCGTAGGCGTGGGGCAGAGGCATCCTCTTCTCCCGCCATGGTCCGGGCGAAAGCTATAAAGCCCTTGAGCGCGGAAAGCTCGCGCGCGGCGCTGGCATTGTTCAATCCCTCGGCGCGGCGGCGGGCAAGCTGGGCGCGCAATTCGCGGCTGTCGAGCCGGGCGAGGGCGGGCCAGCCGGCGTCAGGGTGTTCATCGAGCAGGCGCGCGGCGGCGGCGGTGTAGGCACGTACGGTATGTGGGCTGCGGCGGCGCGATTGCGAAAGATGGTCGCGCCAGGCTTCGAGCAGGTCGGCGCGTTCGCTCATGCTTCCACCAGAGTGTCGGCGACAAGCTCGCCCAGCAGTGCATCGAGCAGTGGCATCCCGGCGGGCGTCACCCCGATTTGGCCGCCGCGCTGCCAAACGAGGCCAAGATCGCGATAGAGTGCCAGCTTGCTCGGATCGAGCAATTGGTCGCGCGCAATTCCAAATCGCTGTTCGAGCGTTGCCAGATCGATTCCCTCGACCAGCCGCAGGCCCATCAGCAGGGCTTCGGCGGCTTGCTCTTGCGACGTGAGGTCTCGCGCTGACTGGATGCCATTGCCCGAGCTTTCAGTGCTGTTGAGGTAGTTCTCTGGCTTCTTGTGCCGTTCTGTCGCGACATTGCTGCGGCGGCCATGCGCGCCGGGGCCAATCCCGCAATAATCGCCATAGCGCCAATAGGTCAGGTTGTGGCGGCTCTCCTCGCCGGGGCGAGCGTGGTTGCTGGTTTCATAGGCGGGCAGGCCGGCGGCGGATGTAAGCTGCTGAGTTAGCGTGTAAAGATCGCCTGCCGGATCGTCGTCCAGAGGGGTAAAGCGCCCTTGTCGCACGTCGGTGGCGAAGCGGGTGCTGGGCTCGATCGTGAGCTGGTAGAGCGAGAGATGCCCGGTGCCGAAACTCAGCGCGCGCGTGAGTTCGCTCTCCCAGGCTTCGGGCGTCTGGCCGGGGCGGGCATAGATCAGGTCGAAGCTGACGCGGCTGAATACGGACTGCGCAATTTCGAGCGCGGCAAGCCCTTCATCCACCGAATGCAGCCTTCCCAGGAACTGCAAGATATCATCTTCAAGCGATTGAAGTCCCAGAGAAACCCGGTTCACTCCCACATCTGCCAAAGCCGCGAAATTTCCTGCTTCGACGGAAGAGGGATTGGCCTCAAGCGTGATCTCGATATTGGGCGCGAATCCCCACAGCCGCTCGGCTTCTTGCAGTAGAGCTCCCACCAGCGCAGGGGGCATCAGCGAGGGCGTTCCTCCACCGAAAAAGACGCTTTCCAGCGTCTCGCCCCCGGCAATTTCAGCCTCGTGCCGCATGTCCGCGATCAGCGCGGACTGCCAGCGAGCATGGTCCACTTCGCCCCGGACATGCGAATTGAAATCGCAATAGGGGCACTTTCTGAGGCAGAAGGGCCAGTGGATGTAGAGTGCGCGTGCCACGGCGTTCTACCTATTCGGCGGCGGCACTTTTGCCAATGAACGAAGCGACGCTGTGGATTGCGGTGCACAATCGGGCGTTTCGGCACGAGAGATGCCCGTCCCGTCCCAAATCTCTGCTTGCGGGGTGGTTAACCACGCATTTTGAAGCAATGTTATGTCTGCAAACCAAAACTCCGGGCCATGACTTCGGGTCGCACTTATCTTTGTCTCGCTGCGCTAGGGGTAATCGCCACTCTGCCGATTGCCCCTTCGCGTGGGGATGCCCGGACCGACCAGCCGCATAATCGCTTCGCCATCGAACTGCTCGATGCTCACAATAATGAGCGCGACAATTTTGGCGTGCCGCGGCTTGCCTGGAGTCAGAAACTGGCGCGCGAGGCGCAAGGCTGGGCCAATGTGCTCGCGCGCGAGGGGCGGATGCGCCACGCCCCGCAAATGGAGCGCAACAACGCGGGCGAGAACCTGTGGATGGGGCGGGCGGGCGCCTATTCCGCCAGCTTCATGGTGGGGGCTTTCGCGGCGGAGAAGCGCGACTTCAAGCCTGGAACTTTTCCGCATATCTCGCGCACTGGCAACTGGCGCGACGTTGGCCATTTCACGCAGGTCGTATGGCAGGGTACGCGCGAAGTGGGATGCGCTGTTGCTCGCAATGCGCGCGACGATTTTCTCGTCTGCCGCTATTGGCCGGCGGGCAATACCTACGGGCAGGAAATCCGCCGTCTGGCTGCACGCTAGGCCGGTGTTTCAGCTTCCGAACTGATCGGCAACCAGCTTTGCGAAGGCATCGGAGCGGTGGCTGATGCGGTGTTTTTCGACAGGGTCGATTTCGGCAAAGGTCTGCTCACGGCCTTGCGGTACAAAGACCGGATCGTAGCCGAAGCCCAGCGTGCCGCGCGGCGGCCAGGTGAGCGATCCGGGGCACAGCCCTTCGTAAACGGCATATTCTCCGTCAGGCCAGGATAGCGCCAGCACGCAATGGAAGGCGGCGCTGCGATCGGTATCGGGGCCGATCTGCTGTAGCATTCCCTCGACCTTGCCCATCGCCATATACCAGTCGCGCCCCGGCTCGCCTTCGAACCATTGGCGTTCGGCCCAATCGGCGGTGTAGACGCCCGGGCGGCCGTCCAGAGCATCGACCGAAAGCCCGCTGTCATCCGCGAGCGCCACCATGCCCGAAGCCTCCGCCGCCGCGCGCGCCTTGATCAGCGCATTCTCGACGAAGGTCTTGCCCGTCTCGGCCGGTTCGGGAAGCCCGAGCGACCCGGCCGAGAGGCACTTGATGCCGTAAGGTTCCAGCAGCGCCGAAATCTCTTTCAGCTTGCCCGCATTATGCGTCGCGATGACGAGCGATCCGGAACCGAGGCGGCGTGTCATCCTGCTACGGCCTCATCCTGTGTCTTGAAGATTTGCGCGCAGCCGATCTGGGCCAGGCGCAGCAATCGCAGCAGGCCTTCCTCGTCATAGGTCGCGCCTTCCGCCGTGGCCTGCGCTTCGGCGATCCGGCCGCCTTCGATCAGGACGAAATTGGCGTCTGCATCGGCATTGCTGTCTTCGGCATAGTCGAGGTCGAGCACTGGCTGCCCGTTGTAGATGCCGCAGGAAATGGCCGCCACCTTGGCTTCGATCGGATCGTCCTTGATCGCGCCCGATTTCATCAGCTCATTGACCGCCAGCCTCAGCGCCACCCAGGCGCCAGAGATAGAGGCTGTGCGCGTCCCGCCATCGGCCTGGAGCACGTCGCAATCGAGCGTGATCTGCCGTTCGCCGAGCTTCTTCATATCGACAACGGCACGCAGGCTCCGCCCGATCAGCCGCTGGATTTCCTGCGTGCGGCCCGACTGCTTGCCCTTGGCCGCCTCGCGGCTACCGCGCGTGTGCGTGGCCCGCGGGAGCATCGAGTATTCGCCCGTTACCCAGCCTTCGCCCTTGCCACGCAACCACGGCGGAATGCGTTCTTCGACGCTGGCGGTGCACAGCACGCGCGTTTCGCCAAAGCTGATGAGGCAGCTCCCCTCCGCATGTTTGGTGAAGCCGGTTTCGATGGTGATTGCGCGCATCTCGTCGGGCGCGCGGCCGGAAGGTCGCATAAAAAACTCCAGGTTTACCCTTTGTCCGCTCGCGCTGAGCCTGTCGAAGGGCCGAATTTCGTTCGTTGGGCCGCGCTAGAAGATAAAGCGGTGCTTCGACAAGCTCAGCACGAACTGAAATTGGAATATCCGAAAAATTTTCCTACGTGGAGATTATGCCCACACCGCCCATATCCGAACTGACCGACCGCGCGAGGGAGATTTTCCGCCTCGTGGTGGAGGGCTATCTCGATAGCGGGCAGCCGGTCGGCTCCAAGTCGCTGGCGCAGGACAGCGGGATCAATCTCTCGCCTGCCTCGATCCGGTCGGTGCTGGCGGACCTCGAACAGCTCGGGCTGCTGGCCGCGCCCCACACCAGCGCGGGCCGGATGCCGACCGAGTCGGGCCTGCGTATCTTCGTCGACGGGATGATGCGCGTGGCAGAGCCGACCGCTCAGGAACGCGCCCAGATCGAACAGCGCCTGTCGGAACCCGGCCCGATCGAAGCGGCGCTGGAAGCGACTAGCGCTATCCTGTCCGACATATCGGGTGCTGCGGGCATGGTGATGGTGCCCACGCGCGAGCATCGCCTCGCCCAGTTCAGCCTGGTCAATCTGGGGCAGGGCAGGGCACTCGCCGTGCTGGTGGGCGAAGACGGCGCAGTGGAGAATCGCGTGGTCGAGCTGGGCGGGGCAATTTCGCCCAGCGTGCTCGAACAGGCGAGCAATTATATCACTGCGCGGCTGGCGGGCCGCACGCTCGCCGAGGCCGCCAAGGCGATGCAGGCCGAGATCGCTGCCGGGAAATCGCAGCTCGATTCGGCAAGCGCCGACCTGGTCCAGCGCGGGCTGGCGGTGTGGAGCGAGGATGCAGCCAGACGCCCGGTGCTGATCGTGCGCGGGCAGGCAAACCTGCTCGACGATGCGGCGCTGGGCGATATCGAGCGCGTCCGCTCGCTGCTCGACGATCTCGAGAACAAGCAATCGGTTGCCGAATTGCTCGAAAGCGCGCGCGAAGCGGAAGCGACGCGAATCTTCATCGGCAGCGAGAACCGGCTGTTTGCGCTCTCCGGCTCCTCCGTCATCGCTTCGCCCTATCGCGACCGCGAGGGAAGAGTGGTCGGCGTGCTGGGCGTAATCGGCCCGACGCGGTTGAATTACGCGCGGGTCGTCCCCATGGTGGATTTGACCGCCCGTTCATTGGGCAAGCTCATCGGATAGCTTTGGAAAACTACGACATGATTGAGAATGAAAAGCCGCAGGACGAAGCGGTGGAAAAGGAACTGGACGGCGTGCCCGAGGAATTCCTCGAAAGGAGCGATGAAGAGATCGCGGAGGACGACACCAGCAGCCTCGACACCGCGCTGGACCGGCTGCGCGACGATCTCGAAGCGGCCAAGCAGGAAGTGCTCTATGCCAAGGCGGAAACACAGAATGTGCGCCGCCGGCTGGAGAAGGACATGCAGGATGCGCGCGCCTATGCCGCAACCGGCTTTGCCCGCGATATCCTGAGCGTGGCGGACAATCTTTCGCGCGCGCTCGAGCATGTGCCGGAGGAGCTACGCGAAGGCGACAAGGCCAAGCGCTTTATCGAAGGCATCGAAGCGACCCAGCGCGAAGTGGAAAAGGTATTCGGCCAGCACGGCATTACGCGCATTGCCGCGGTCGGCCTGCCGCTCGATCCCAACCAGCATCAGGCAATGATGGAAATTCCGTCGGATGAGCATGAGCCGGGCACGGTGGTGCAGGAAATGCAAAGCGGCTGGATGATAAAGGACCGGTTGCTGCGTCCAGCCATGGTCGGCGTCGCCAAGAAACCTGATTGATAGCGGGGGGCGCATGAGGTCTGCACTTCTCGGAGCGGCGGGCCTTGTGCTGACCGCGATCGTCTCGCCGCTCCATGCCGAGGATGGTGCGGACGATCGCCTCGCCGCGCTGGCAGACGAGTATTACGCCTATCAGGTTGGTGAATATAACCAGGTCGAGGAGCCTGACGGCAGCACCGAGCCGGGCGACCGCTTGTGGTCGGTGACGCCGGAAGCCTATCGTGCGCGGGCGGATTACGCGAAGGCAATGCTGGCCAGGGTCGAGGCCCTGGACGCGGCCTCGCTGTCGGATTCGTCCAAGGTCGATGCGGCGGTCTTGCGAACGCTGCTTCAGGAAGAGATCGGCGACATTCAATTCCGCGAATGGGAAATGCCGTTCGATTCGGATAACAATTTCTGGAGCTATCTTGCCGGGCGTAGCGCTTTCCAGACGGTCGAAGAGTACGAGCGCTACATCGGCCGGATGCGCGACATCCCGCGCTATTTCGCCGAAGAGACCGCCAATGCCCGCGCTGGGCTGAAGCGCGGATTTTCCGTTCCGCGGGTGACGCTTGAGGGCCGCGACGCCTCACTCGCGGCCTATGTCACCGGCAAGGCGGAGGACAGTCCGTTCTGGATGCCCTTCGCGGACATGCCCGAGCGGTTTTCCAAAGAGGACAAGGAGCGGCTGACGCGCGAAGGGCGTGCAGCAATCAATGAAGCGGTGACGCCCGCCTATCGTAAATTCCTTGCCTTCTTCCGTGACGAATATCTGCCCAATACGCGCCGGACGCTGGCGGCGGAGGCGATGCCGGACGGCAAGGCCTACTATCAGCAGCAGATCAGGCAATACACGACGCTCGAGCTGACAGCGGAGCAGATCCACCAGATCGGGCTCGATGAAGTCGCGCGGATCACTGCCGAGATGGAGAAGGTCAAGGCGGAAGCCGGTTTTGACGGCACGCTCAAGGAGTTCGTCCACTTCCTGCGCACTGATCCGCAATTCGTGGCGAAGACGCCAGACGAGTTGATGGGCGTTTCGGCCTATGTCGCAAAGCGCGTCGATGGTGTGATCGCGGACTATTTCGGCTTCCTGCCACGCCACCGCTTCACCATACGCCCCGTCGATCCGGCGATCGCGCCTTTCTACACCGCAGGGCGCGGCGGGCTCGATGCCTGCCAGATCAACACTTACGACCTGCCATCGCGCCCGATCTACAATATCCCCGCGCTGACGCTGCACGAATGCATTCCGGGCCACAGCTTCCAGATGGGTGTCGGGCTCGAACAGCCGGAGGCGAGCAAATTCCGTCGTCAGACCTACTTCAGCGGCTTCGGCGAGGGCTGGGGGCTCTACACCGAATATCTAGGCAATGAGATGGGGATCTATCGCACACCCTATGAGCGTTTCGGACAGCTCAGCTACGAGATGTGGCGAGCGGTGCGGCTGGTGATCGATACAGGCATCCATCACTATGGCTGGAGCCGCGAGCGGGCGGTGGACTATCTCGCATCGCGCACGGCCCTATCCGAGCACGAGGTCAATACCGAGGTTGACCGCTACATCAGCTGGCCGGGGCAGGCGCTTGCCTACAAGTTGGGCGAAATGACCTTGCGGCGCGTGCGCGCCAAGGCTGAGAAGGCGCTGGGCGAGAAGTTCGATATCCGCAGGTTCCACGATGTGGTTCTGTCGCTTGGATCCGTCCCGCTGTCGGTGCTTGAGGAGCGGATTGACGCATTCATCGCGGATGGCGGGCAGGGGCTCGAGGGCGTGAAATACGAGTGAAGCTGGTGCGGGCGCGCGCCGGCCACGCGCGCCCTTTCGATTGTTCAGGAAACAACTTGGTCGCGGTTCTCGTCGCGATGCTTCTTGAGATATTTCATGAAGGGCGTGCCGCCGGTCCCGACATCGGGATCGTTGCCAGCTCCGGTCGCCATCTGCTTGTTGATATAGCTCGCCGCATATTCAAGGTGCCGTGTGCGGAAGCGCGCAGACTGCTGCAGGCAGGCATTGAAGGCTTCCTTGAGGCTTGATGAGGCAGAGTGTTCGACGAAACTGCGCAAGCTCGATTGCGCCGCCAGATCTTCGATGAATCTGCGGTGCTGGACCGGGCGATAATGATGCAGCTCGTCGAGGAAGCTCTTGAGCGGATCGTCGCTATGTCCGACCTGGAATAGCGCGTCCATTGCGGGGACGATGGAGGATTGCGATCCGGTCTGCCCGCGGAAGGCCTTCGGCTTGCCGGCGAACTTCTCGACACCTTCGTAAACCAGCCCGCCCGCCGGGAACGCCGGATTGTTGGCCCAGCCGTGGATATAGGGGCGGACGCGCTGGAAGTAGATATAGGGATCGCAGCGCTCGGGCATGCGCGCGAAATGGCCGTAGATCCGTTCCCAGGCCTGATCCATTTCGACCAGCAGGCGCTCGGCCTCGGCCTCGTCGCCCTGCTGCGCCACCGTCACCAGCCTTGCGGCATTGTCGAGCAATACGCCCGCTTCGGCTTCGATCGCGACATGGATCAGGACGAACCAGTTTTCGTCCGTGCCGCCGAGGAAGTTCTGGTGCATCACCACATTGTCGAGCGCGATCGGGCCGCCCTTGTCGAGCCGGTACCAATTGTCGAGCACATAGCCGGAGTAAGGCAGCAGCGGTGCCTGTCCCAAGCGGTCCGCAAGCGCCACGATCGGGCGCGCGAGATTGGCAGGGAGGTGGGCCGGTGCATCGGGTTCGCCCCAGACATAGGCCTGCACCAGGAATGAATAATGCACCATTGCGGTGCGGACTTCTTGCTCAGGAGCTTCGCGGGCCCATTCCTCTAACTGCGGATCCGGCAGGGCGTCGAGCCAGTGGCGAACCCGCCCGGTGGTCAGTAGGCCGGAAAGCGTTTCGGCGGCCTCGATAATGGGCGCAAACCTGCCATCCAGCGTTATTTCGTCGATTTCGTATTGCGAAAGGAAGCCGCGCTCGCGCGACAGTCCGTAGTCCTTGATCTCCATTTGAGTGACTCTGCGCCGGGCGCGGGTTTGGCCGCCCGGACTGCCGTTTGGTATCAATTGAAACTGAATTGCTCAAGCCGCTGCGGTGGAAATCCTTCGCAGGCGCGGGTCAAAGGTGCAGAACCATCTGTAAATTGCAGCGGTCATAGGGTGTCTGCCAGAGTTCGGAATCGTCAAGTTGCCGGAAGCCGAACTTTTCATACAGCGCCGTTGCTGCCGCGAGCGTGGAATTGGTTTCCAGCCAGACCGCGTTTGCATCTCGTTCGCGGGCGAAATCGATCAATTGTTGCAGGATTGCGGTGCCCACGCCGCTCCTCTGCGCGGCAAGATCGGTCGTCATCTTGACCACTTCCATCCAGCGATTGCCGTCATCGGGCGCATGGGTGGCTGGCAGGATGGCACCTGTCCCGATCACCCAGCCATCGAGGTCGGCCATGGCGATGAAGCCTCCCTTGTCGAGGATGGTCGTCTGGGGCTCTTCGAGTTGCTGCCGGTCCTTCTCTTCCAGCGCGAACAGCTCCTCGATCCAGCGCCGGTTGAGCGCGGCGAATGCCGGCCCGTCAGACGGGCGAAATGGCCGGACTGTCCAGTTCTTCAGCGTCATCCCGTTGCTCCCGGGAAATTGACTAGCAGATCATAGGCCCGCAAGTCACCTGCGCCGGGAATTCGCATGCCCCTGCGCAGCCAGAATGCGTGTTTCACGATCTCGGCCTGCTGTTCGATCCCGTAGCGGGTCAGCGGCCATCCTGGCTTGAGCGTATAGTCATAGCGACGCGAGAAGGCGCCAACAAGCGGCAGGTACCACCAGCCGCGCGTCTGAGCCTGCCACACATGCACCAGCTCGTGAATGAGCAAGCCCTGGCGGTGCAAATCCTGCGTCGAAAAGTCGTCGCAATAGGCATTGCCAGATGGATGGAAATACAAATGGCCGGTGGGGGCCATCGTGACCTTGCGCGGCTGGAACGGGAACCATTTGCGCCGCCTGATACGCACTTCGGCATAATCGATTGCGACGCCAAAGATCGTGCGCGCAAGCGCAATCTCTCCAGGGGTGAGCGGCCGCTCTCCGCCCACCTGGCATGGCTGAGCGGCCGTATCGAATGTCAGTTCAGCGAGATCGCCCGTCAGCGGTCTTCCCCGGC
The DNA here is from genome assembly GCF_050299635.1 of Altererythrobacter sp. Lineage (NCBI taxonomy): Bacteria > Pseudomonadati > Pseudomonadota > Alphaproteobacteria > Sphingomonadales > Erythrobacteraceae > Altererythrobacter > Altererythrobacter sp. The sequence continues at coordinate 94,265 of NZ_JBNKWF010000010.1, read as the reverse complement.
GGCCCGAACTTCGGCCGGGAAGCTGTAGGTGCCGCCGCCAGAAACGGTCAGCGTAACCTCAGTGGTCGATCCAGGCTCGATTTCAGGAGAAACGTCGAACGCCATGACATGCTTGCCGCCCGGTTCGAAGGAGAGCTTGTCGCCCTTCTTGATGCCGATCGGCAGCGCTTCCATCATCTGCGTTTCGTAATTGTACTCGCCGTAATCGTGCAGCATCGCGCTTTTCGCGTCGGCGACTTGAGCCTTGCGGATCGTCAAGCCGCGGTCGCCATCATAGGCCAGGTCGAAATAGACCGCGGCCGGATTGCCCTTCACCGGGTTGAGAACCATGCGTGCATTGGTCACGCTCAAGCCTGGAACGCTGGCCGGTTCGGCCTGCTCCGCCTGCTCCGTGCCGCCGCCACATGCGGCCAGCCCAAAACTGGAAGCGAACACCATGGCTGCCGCTATGTGTTTCAGTTTCATATCCAATTCTCCCCCAACGAAACTGATTGAAAACTAGTGCGGCAGGTCCCTTGTGCCAAGCAAAACCGCACCTATATCGCACGAGTAATCGAGCTGCCGACAGGTTCTGCCTTGTTTGGGGAACCAAAGATGCGGCGTCCAACTATTTGAGAAGGAATGGGGAATCCATGGCCAAAGTAATCGGTATCGACCTCGGCACCACCAATTCGTGCGTTGCCGTGATGGATGGGGGCAAGCCCAAGGTTATCGAGAATTCGGAAGGTGCGCGTACGACGCCTTCGATCGTCGCCTTCACCAAGGACGGTGAGCGGCTGATCGGCCAGCCGGCCAAGCGCCAGGCGGTCACCAACCCGGACAACACGCTGTTCGCGATCAAGCGCCTGATCGGGCGCCGTTTTGATGATCCCATGACCAAGAAGGACATGGACCTCGTCCCCTACGATATCGTCAAGGGCAAGAATGGCGATGCCTGGGTCGAAGCAGGTGGCGAAGACTACTCGCCCAGCCAGGTTTCCGCCTTCATCCTGCAGAAGATGAAGGAAACCGCCGAGAGCTATCTTGGCGAAGACGTGAAGCAGGCCGTCATCACCGTTCCTGCCTACTTCAACGACGCGCAGCGCCAGGCGACCAAGGATGCCGGCCAGATCGCGGGCCTTGAAGTGCTGCGCATCATCAACGAGCCGACCGCTGCGGCGCTCGCCTATGGTCTCGACAAGGACGATGGCAAGACCATCGCCGTTTATGACCTTGGTGGCGGTACCTTCGACATCTCGATCCTCGAGATTGGCGATGGCGTGTTCGAAGTGAAGTCGACCAATGGCGACACCTTCCTGGGCGGTGAAGACTTCGACAGTGCGATCGTCGAATATCTTGCCGACCAGTTCGAGAAGAAAGAGAACATGGACCTGCGCAAGGACAAGCTTGCGCTCCAGCGTCTCAAGGAAGCTGCCGAAAAGGCCAAAATCGAGCTTTCCAGCAGCCAGACCACCGAAGTGAACCTGCCCTTCATTACCGCGCGTATGGAAGGCGGCAGCTCCACTCCGCTGCACCTGGTCGAAAACATCAGCCGCGCTGACCTCGAGAAGCTGGTCGGCAATCTGATCCAGCGCACGCTCGATCCCTGCAAGAAGGCGCTGGCCGACGCCGGCGTTTCGAAGGACGGGATCGACGAAGTGATCCTGGTTGGCGGCATGACCCGTATGCCCAAGGTGCGCGAAGTGGTCGAAGGCTTCTTCGGTTCCAAACCGCATACCGGCGTGAACCCCGATGAAGTCGTGGCCATGGGCGCTGCGATCCAGGCCGGCGTGCTGCAGGGCGACGTCAAGGACGTGCTCCTGCTCGACGTCACTCCGCTGTCGCTCGGCATCGAGACTTTGGGCGGTGTCTTCACCCGCATGATCGATCGCAACACGACGATCCCGACCAAGAAGACGCAGACCTATTCGACTGCCGAGGACAACCAGAATGCGGTGACTATCCGCGTGTTCCAGGGCGAGCGCGAAATGGCGGCGGACAACAAGCTGCTCGGCCAGTTCGACCTGGTCGGCATCCCGGCTGCTCCGCGCGGCGTGCCGCAGATCGAAGTCACCTTCGACATCGACGCCAATGGCATCGTGCACGTGACCGCGAAGGACAAGGGTACCGGCAAGGAACAGCAGATCAAGATCCAGGCCTCTGGCGGTCTCTCGGAAACGGATATCGACCAGATGGTCCAGGATGCCGAGAAGTTCGCCGAAGAGGACAAGAAGCGGCGTGAGTCTGCAGAAGCGCGCAATCAGGCCGACAGCCTGGTCCACGCGACCGAAAAACAGCTCGAAGAGCATGGCGACAAGGTCGATGCGGACACCAAGTCCGCCGTCGAAGCGGCATTGGCAGAGGCCAAGACCGCGCTCGAAGGCGAAGATGTCGACGCGATCAATTCCAAGGCTCAGGCGCTGACCGAAGCGGCCATGAAGATGGGCCAGCAGATCTACGAAAAGGAACAGGCCGCTGCTGCCGCCTCCGGTGATGCAGGCGATGCCGACGCCTCAGCGGGCTCGGACGACGAGGAAGTCGTCGACGCCGAGTTCTCCGAGGTCGACGAAGACAACAAGGGCTGATGTCCTGATGAAAAACCTGACCGCCACCAGTGCATTTGCTGCTGGTGGCGGTTAGTGTTCAGGCGGGGTCATTATGTCTGCAGCTGAAATAGATTATTACCAATTGCTCGACGTCGCACGCGATGCCGATGGGGCGACGATCAAGAGCGCCTATCGCAAGCTGGCGATGAAGCATCATCCTGACCGCAATCAGGGGTGCAAGGACAACGAAGCCAAGTTCAAGGCGATCAGCGAGGCCTATGATTGCCTCAAGGATCCACAAAAGCGTGCAGCCTATGATCGCTTTGGCCATGATGCCTTCAAGCAAGGCATGGGGAATGGCGGCGGCTTCGGCGGCGGCCACGCAGGCGGCGACTTCGGTGATATCGGCGATATTTTCGAGACCATCTTCGGCCAGGCCTTCGGTGGCGGGGCAGGCGGGCGGCAACAGCCACGCCGCGGCGCCGATCTGCGCTACGACATGGAAGTGACGCTCGACGAAGCGTTCCATGGCAAGGCGGCGGAAATCGAGATCGAAGTCTCGCGGCCATGCGAGACATGCGACGGCTCAGGAGCAACTCCGGGCACCGGCGAGCGCGATTGCAATCTGTGTGGCGGCCACGGCAAGGTCCGCGCCAAGCAGGGCTTCTTCGTGGTTGAGCGGCCATGCCCCACCTGCCACGGCAGGGGTGTGGTGATCGAGGACCCTTGCAGCGAATGCCGCGGCGAAGGTCGGGTCGACAAGCCGCAGACGCTTGAGGTCGAGATTCCTTCGGGTGTCGATACCGGCACGCGCATCCGATTGTCGGGCAAGGGCGAAGCAGGCCCCCGTGGCGCCCCCTCGGGCGATCTCTACATCTTCGTCCATGTGCGGCCTCACGCGGTGTTCCAGCGCGAAGGAACCACGCTGGCGACGCGCATCCCGGTCAGCTTCACCACGGCCGCGCTTGGCGGTTGCGTGGAGATTCCCGACCTGGGGGGTGAGACCAACACGGTCGAGATTCCCGCAGGCATCCAGTCAGGCAAGCAATTGCGCGTGCGCGGCGCCGGTATGCCGGTGCTGCAAGGGCGCGGGCGTGGCGATCTGGTGGTGGAAATCGCGGTCGAAACCCCGACGAAGCTCTCCAAGAAGCAGAAGGAAATCCTGCAGGAGTTCCGCGAGACGGAGACCGGCGAGGAATGCCCCGAAAGCCGTGGCTTCTTTGACAAGCTCAAGGACGCTTTCGGAGGCTAGGCGATTCAGCCGCTTTCGGCGGTGTTTTCCTGCACTGGTGCCGGAGCTGTCTGGCTCGGTAGCCGTTCCTCGACCTCTGCGCGGATTTGATCGAGCAGGCGGGTTCGGCACCGCCCTGCTTCTGTCTCTTCGTCGAGGATTGCCAGGAATGCTTCGCGCTTGAACCGGCGGCATTCGCCTTCGGGCACTTCATCGTCGAGGGTGGAACAGACCAGATCGATCATTCGTTCTGCGCCGTGCAGCCTGCCCCACAGATAGTCGTTCTCTCTATAGGCGCGGCTGAAGAAAGCGCCGAAATTGTAGAACTCGGTCCCGCGCAGGGTTGCGGCCGCGCCGCCTTCGCGGATCGAGCGCGCATCGTCGGGCGAAATGCGATCGACCTTGATCGGATTGTATTCCGTCAGCCCCTCGTTCCGCAGCAAGGCAAATGTTGCGACATCGTAGAACGGAAAGCCGAGATAGGTGAGCAGCACTCGCCGCCTCAGCTCCTTCGGCATCTTCTCGAGCGCTTCGGCCAGCATTTGCTCAGCCTGCTGATCCGTCTCGGGAAGCAGGCGGGTTCTGGCGAGGTGATCGAGCACCGCGCCCGGATCACCCATCACATTGGCCGCAAGCTCTTGAAAGTCGCCTTGCAGCGACTGCTTGTTCTCGCGCCCGAAGTAGACCGCGAGGATTTCGTAAACCGCATCGCGCGCGATATCGAGCGCTTCGTCGGAAAAATTGGGATGCTCCTCCCAATCGCGGGCCAGCCTTCTTGCGAGCAACCGAAGCCGCCGCAGCCTGAAGCCGGTGTCATGCGCGCGGAAGAATGCGATCGCCTGATCGTTTGCGCCGCCTGAAGGAGAAGAAAGCGCGGTCAGGCCGCGGCGCTCCAGCTCCTGTCGCAGCACTTCTTCGATCGGCTGGCTATCGGGAAAGCCGAGCTGCGGAGCGGCGTTGAATACCAACCGCGCGAGATGTTCGATGATCGCCGTATATTTGGCCTGGGCATAGGCCTGGAAGGCATAGCCGGCCCGCTCGGCAGCCGCCTGCTGGGCCTTGGCGCGCCAGCTGTGCAAACGCTTGGGCGTCGGTTTGTCGAGGAAGAAGGTCATGCCGAACAGCTTTTCGACCGCGGCATCGATATCGGGGCGCATCCCGGACACCATGCGTTGCAACCGCTCGGCATCGCGCGTCTGCTGCTCCAGCACTTCCAGATTGTCTCGGATCGGTTGTTCGCGCGGAATGATCGAGACCGATCCGAAGATTGCCTCGAAAAAGCCGACCGGCCGCTCGATATCCTCGCGCCTGGCGCCGAATCGGTCCGGTCGGGGGTCGATATAGACGAAGCGGCGGTCAACCTCGCGCTGGGCCGGCTTGTCCTGCAAGGCGTCGATCGCCCCTTCAAAGGGAGCATTGACCAGCACGGACCCGTCGATCAGCGAAACGTGGTCGGTCTGCCCTGAGCGAAAATGCACCGGCATGATCCGCTGCAGAAACTGCCCGCGGCCTTCCCACAGGTGATCGCGCCGCTCGGCCAGCCGATCGATCTCCTCCAGTCGCAGCGGCGGGAAAGCGCCGGGGAAGCTGGCGGTCGCGCGCGCTGCCAGCGTCAGCTCGAGCCGGTCGGCCAGGTCGCTTCCCGAATAGTCGGGCGTGCGGCTGCAAAAGCTGATCGGCATGCGGTGCTCGCTATCCTCGACCAGCGGAGGGCTGTTGAGCCGCAACAGCTCCAGATAGCCGCGGAAATCCGTCGCGGTAACGAACAGGTCGATCGGATGATGCGGCGGCAAGAGAGGCCCGCCGGTTTTGCCGGCCCGCATCGCTTCGAAGGCGTCGTAGATCATGGTCGAGAATCCGTCGCCCGAGAACGGCGGCTGGAACCAGCGCCCGCGAATGAAGTGGGAGACCTTGCGCCGCACCTCTGACCGCGTAGCAGGCGCGACGCTCTCGCTCACGACATTGCCGGGCCGCCGCAACAGCCATTCGGCGATGGGTTGGGCCCAGAACTTGGCGAAGCGCCACACCGGCCGCGCGTCGGGTGCAACCAGCCGGTCCACATCGGCTTTCTCAAGCCACAGATCGGTCAGCGGATCGAGCGAATCCCCGGAATGGATCGCCTGCGCCAGAAAGACGGCATTGATCCCGCCCGCGCTGGCGCCGCTCAGGATGTCCGGAAGAATTCGGACGCGCAGGTTGCTGCGCTGCTCGATCCGCTCGATCAGGCGCAAATAGACGGCTTCGACACCGCTATGTGCCCCTAGGCCCTTCTCTGTATCGGGTTCATGGAAGCTTCGGCTGGCCCGCGCCAGGTGCCAGATTTCTTTCGTGACGCCATGCATATAGACGGCGAGGCTGACGCCGCCATAGCACACGAGTGCAATCCTGAGCTCCTTTTGGCGCATGGATCACTGATGCAGCGAATTAACGCCAAAGGCAATTGCGTTCTATTTATGTTCCTACTATTGAGCGGCATATGGCGAAGACCAAGAAACGCTATGTCTGCCAGGCTTGCGGCAGCGTCACCCACCGTTGGCAGGGGCAGTGCCCCGATTGTGCCGAGTGGAACACTATGGTGGAGGATGCTCCGGCGACGGTGTTCTCGCAGAAGCATGATTTGTCGAGCGGGGGCAGGGCGGTCGAGTTCGTCGCGCTGAACCAGCCGGCGGAGCTGCCGAAACGGCGCGGCACGGGGCTGGACGAATTCGATCGCGCCCTTGGCGGCGGTCTGGTGCCGGGTTCTGCCGTGCTGATGGGCGGCGATCCGGGCATCGGCAAATCGACCTTGCTGCTGCAAACGGCGGCCACCATTGCGCGCGCCGGCGGCGATGTCGTCTATGTCAGCGGCGAAGAGGCGGCAGGGCAGGTCCGGATGCGCGCGGCAAGGCTGGGGCTGGCCGATGCGCCGATCCGGCTGGCGTCCGAAACATCGGTCCGCAATATTCTCACCACGCTCGGCGGGATGCAGCCGCCCAGCCTGCTGGTGATCGATTCGATCCAGACGATGCATTCGGACACGATCGAGGGCGCGCCCGGCACGGTCAGCCAGGTGCGCGGCTGTGCTTTCGAACTGATCCGCTATGCCAAGGAGAACGGCGTCGCGCTGGTACTGGTCGGCCATGTGACCAAGGACGGGACTATCGCCGGGCCCCGCGTGCTCGAGCATATGGTTGATGTGGTCATGAGCTTCGAGGGGGAGCGCAGCCATCAGTACCGCATCCTTCGCGCGCTCAAGAACCGCTTTGGCGCAGTGGACGAGATTGGCGTTTTCGCCATGGCCAATGAAGGGCTGGAGCAGGTCAGCAACCCTTCCATGCTGTTCCTTTCCGGGCGCGAGCAGCCGCTGGCGGGCAGCGCTGTGTTCCCAGCGCTGGAAGGCACTCGGCCTGTGCTGGTCGAGATTCAGGCGCTGATCGTGCGGCTGCAATCGGGCGCGACACCGCGCCGTGCGGTGGTCGGATGGGACAGCAGCAGGCTGGCGATGCTTCTGGCGGTGCTGGAATCGCGCTGCGGGCTCAATTTCAGTTCGGCGGAGGTCTATCTCAACATTGCGGGCGGTTATCGCCTGTCCGATCCGGCGGCGGACCTGGCGGTCGCTGCGGCTCTGGTTTCGGCACTGGCAGACACGCCCCTGCCGCGCGACAGCGCATGGTTCGGGGAAGTCTCGCTTGCCGGGGAAGTGCGGCCGGTTGCACATGCGGGATTGCGCCTGCGCGAGGCCGCGAAACTGGGCTTTGCCAAGGGGTATGGGCCGTCAGATGCCAAGCCCGGCTCGGCCAAGCTCGAATATTTTGGACTCGGTCAACTCAGCAATCTCGTTGACCGGGTGATGACGAAGGAATAACGGCCTTTGTCCATGACAGTGTTTGATATCATCGTCTTAGCGATTGTCGGTATTGCGGCGGTTGGCGGCTTTATGCGCGGGCTGGTGCAGGAAGTACTCTCGGTCGCTGCCTGGATACTGGCGGCCTTCGCGATTTATTACTTGCATGCGCCGCTGACAGAGGCGTTGGAGGACTATCTCAAGACTGAACCGACGACCTCGATTCTGGCCTTCGCACTCCTGCTGCTCATTCCTTATGCGGCAATGAAGGTGATCGCCAACAATGTGGGCGAGGCGTCGCGCAATTCGATCCTTGGGCCGATCGATCGCGTCCTTGGTTTCGGGTTCGGCGCGCTCAAGGGTGCGCTGATAACAGTCATCGCATTTTCGATCCTTGCGCTCGGATATGATACAGTGTGGGGGGTCAAGGGGCGTCCGGCATGGATTTCCGGTGCGCGAACCTATGATTTTGTCGATGCGAGTTCGCGTGAACTGGTTCAGCGTATTGCCGAGCGGCGCGAGGAACTTCGCAAAGAGGCGGAAGAATTGAAATGAGTGCCGGCCCGGCCGGAAAGCTTTATTCCCCCGAACTGCTGAGCCTGGCGACCGAACTCGCGAGCTATCCGTTGAGTGACGGGCTGACGCTGCGCCAGGAAGAGCGTTCGCGGACTTGCGGTAGCACGATCGTCTTGGGCCTCAGCACTGCAGGTGGCGGCATGGTGGATGCTGTGGGCATGCAAGTCAGTGCCTGCGCTGTAGGCCAGGCTTCGGCGGCGATCATGGCACGTGGGATAGTCGGGTCTGCGCCGCATACAGTCATCGAGACGTATGAGCAGATCCTGCACTGGCTGGCAGGCGAAGGCGCATTGCCGCAATGGCCGGGATTCACGGCGCTGGAGGCTGCACGCGATTATGCCGGGCGGCACGGTGCCTTGCTGCTGCCGTGGAAGGCTGCGGCAGAGGCGCTTTCCAAGGTCACGCCCACCAGCTAGAGATTGGGCGAAGATTAAGGGGAGGTCCGCGCGTCGATGTCAGAACTTGCGAAGCACATGGCGCGGGAGCCGAGCGATCAGGAAATCCGGCTTGTCATCGCCGCAAGTTCGGCGGGCACGGTATTCGAATGGTACGATTTCTTCATTTACGGCACGCTTTTCACGCTGATCGGAGCGGCCTTCTTCCCTAGCGACAACGAAACGCTGCAAATCCTGCTGGTCTGGGCCGGATTTGCGATCGGGTTCGGTTTCAGGCCACTGGGCGCGATCCTGTTTGGCTTCCTGGGCGACAGGCTGGGGCGCAAATATACCTTCCTCGTCACCGTAACGGTGATGGGCATTGCGACAGCGGGTGTCGGGCTCGTACCCAGCGCAGCATCGATCGGGCTTTGGGCACCGGCCATCGTCATCCTGCTGCGCATATTGCAAGGCCTTGCTCTGGGCGGGGAATATGGCGGTGCGGCGATCTATGTTTCCGAACATGCACCGCCCGAGAAGCGCGGATTCTACACCGGCTTTATCCAGGCCAGCGTTGTCGGCGGCTTCGTGCTGTCGATCATCGTGGTGCTGGCGTGCCGTAGCCTGATCCCGGAGGAAGATTTCGCCGAGTGGGGCTGGCGGATACCGTTCCTGCTTTCCGTCGCGTTGCTGGGCATCTCGCTGTGGATGCGCCTGAAGCTGTCTGAAAGCCCGGTGTTCCAGGCAATGAAGGAAGCGGGCGAGACTGCGAAGAACCCCTTCGTCGAGAGCTTCACCTATCCCGGCAACAAGAAGCGCATCTTCGTCGCGCTGTTCGGGGTGACGGGCATCCTCACGACGATCTGGTACAGCGCTTTCTTCTCGAGCCTGTCATTCCTGCAAAAGGACATGCGGGTTGAACCGCTGACGGTGGAACTGCTGCTGCTCGTCGCGGGGCTGATCGCCATGTCCTTCTATGTCGTCGTCGGCAAGTGGTCTGATCGCGTGGGTCGCAAGAAGCCGATCATGATCGGTGCGATCCTGACGCTGGCGTTGTTGTTCCCGTCCTTCTGGGCGATGGGGAGCCTCGCAAATCCCGGTCTGGCGGAAGCGGCAAAGAGCAATCCGGTGGTGGTGAGCGGCCGGCAGTGCTCCACCGATCCCTTTGCCTCGCTGTTCAACCGCGAGCAGAGCGATTGCGGCAAGATCCTCGAAACGCTTACCTCCAGCGGCGTAGCCTACAGCGTCGAACCATCCGACACGCTGGCGCTTTCGGTCGGTGGCAATCAGCTGACGGTTGATCCTGCCTGGATGGATAACGGGGCCTTGCGGCGCGACGCAATCCAGAGCGAATTGAGCGCAGTCGGTTTCGATTTCGCCAGGCACACGCCGCCCTTCGCCAATCTGGTGGGCATCGTCGCTCTCCTGCTGCTGATGGGCCTGCTCTCGGCGCTGACCTATGGCTCGGTTGCTGCGCTGCTTTCGGAGATGTTCCCGCCGCGTATCCGCTACAGCTCGATGTCGATTCCCTACCATATCGGTGCGGGCTATCTCGGCGGGTTCCTGCCGCTGATCGCCGGCGTGATCGTGGCGAGCACAGGCAATATCTATTCGGGCCTGTGGTACACATGGGGCGTGGTTGCGTTCGGCGTACTTGTCGCCTGGTGGGGTATCCCGGATGGCCCACCGCAGGATTTCGAGGATTCGGGCGATGCGCCTCCGGCTTCTCCCGTCACTCCATGAATCATGACCGCTGATCCTCCGCCGCCTGCTTTGCGGCTCAGACTCGATAAGGATGCCTTGGCGAGCAATTGGCGCGCGCTCGATGCGATGTCGGGCGCGGCGCAGGCGGGCGCGGCGGTCAAGGCAGATTGCTATGGTCTGGGGGTCGAGGCCTGCGTCCCGGTCTTGCGCGATGCGGGGGCAGAGCAATTCTTCGTTGCCCATTGGAGCGAAGTCGCGGCGGTGATGCGCCACGTCGCGCCGGATCAGATTTCCGTGCTTCACGGCCCGCTCAAAGCTGAGGATGCAGCCTATGCGCGAGCGACCGGGGTGGTTCCGGTCATCAACTCGCTGCAGCAGGCGAAGCTCTGGCTGGAAAGCGGGGGAGGGCCATGTCACCTGATGGTCGATACCGGGATCAACCGACTGGGCATTTCAGTGAGCGAATGTGGCGATCCGCTCGCCGGCCAGCTTGAAGTCGATATTCTGATGTCGCATCTCGCTTGCGCGGACGAGGATGTGCCCATGAACGCGCAGCAGCTTGCCCGCTTTCATGAGGTCACACCGCAGATCCCGCACAAGAAGCTCAGCATGGCTAACAGCGCGGGTATCGGCCTGGGCACGGACTATGCGTTTGATCTGACGCGCCCGGGGCTCTCGCTCTATGGCGGCATCGCGCGCCCGGAACTGGACGGCACAATCCGGCAGGTCGCTCATCCGGAGGCGGCCATCCTCCAGATCCGCGATCTCCAGCCGGGCGACAGCGTGGGTTACAACGCGACATTCACCGCTGAGCGACGCGTTCGTGCGGGCGTGGTATCCCTCGGTTATGCAGATGGCTTCCTGCGCTGCTGGAATGGGGGCGCATTGGTGCATGCAGGCCAGCAATTGCCACTGCTTGGCAAAGTCTCGATGGACATGATTGTGGTCGACCTGACCGAGTCGCCTGAGCTTAGCGAAGGCGATTGGCTGACCGTACCCTATTGGCTGCCCGATGCTGCGCGGCAAACATCTCTGTCGCAATATGAATTGCTGACCGTTCTTGGGACACGCCTGAAACAGGGTTAGTGCTATGTTGCGCTGCACATTGTGCAGGTGCTAAGTGATCGGAACGCGGCAAATTGTGCGCGGACCACTTCGGGAGCAGGCATGGGCAGGAACAGCACGGCGGGCGACGGGCCGGTTATCGTCAAGAAATACGCCAACCGGCGTCTATATAACACCAGTACCTCTAGCTACATCACACTCGAAGACCTGGCGGCCATGGTCCGGGACGATGTCGAGTTCCAGGTCCTGGATGCGAAGACGGGCGACGACATTACCCACTCGATCCTGACGCAGATCATCATGGACGAAGAGGCCAATGGTGAGCAGATGCTGCCGGTCAATTTCCTGCGGCAGCTTATCAGCATGTATGGCAATTCCATGCAGGCTATGATGCCGTCCTACCTCGAAGCGAGCATGGAGAATTTTCGCGAGAATCAGTCGAAAATTCGTGAGGCATTCGAGAAGGGTATCAGCAACACCCCGCTGGCCAAGATCCATGAAACCAACATGGCGATGATGCGCGCGGCAGCCGATGTCTTCATGCCCGGCACGGCGGCCAAGAAGGCCAAGCCGTCGGAAGAATCGTCAGACGGAGAGATCGCCGCCCTGCGCGAGCAGATGGCCGCGATGCAGAAGAAACTGGACGAATTGGGCAAATAGGCCGAACGGGCACAGCCCGAACCCATAGTAGATTCGCATAGTCCCCAAGAGCAGGAAGCCAATAACCGTGTCTCAGATTCGCCACGCCCTTTCGGTCAAGCGTGAAGACGATTTCGCCGCCTGGTATCAGGAGGTCATTTCCGCCGCCGACATGGCGGAGGATTCGGGCGTACGCGGCTGCATGGTGATCAAGCCGTGGGGCTATGGAATCTGGGAACGCATCCAGCGCTTGATGGATGACCGCATCAAGGCTGCCGGCGTTCAGAATTGCTATTTCCCGATCTTCATCCCGCTCGCCAATTTCGAGCGTGAGGCGGAGCATGTCGAAGGCTTCGCCAAGGAAATGGCGGTCGTCACGCACCACCGCCTGATCTCTGACGGGAAGGGCGGACTGATCCCCGACCCCGAGGCGAAGCTGGAAGAGCCGCTGGTGGTGCGCCCGACTTCCGAAACGATCATTGGCGATGCCATGTCTCGCTGGATCCAGAGCTGGCGCGATCTGCCGCTGCTGACCAACCAGTGGGCCAATGTCGTGCGCTGGGAAATGCGCACCCGCATGTTCCTGCGCACCAGCGAGTTCCTTTGGCAGGAAGGGCACACAGCGCATGAGAGCCGCGAGGACGCACTCGAAGAGACGCATCGCGCGCTCGAGATGTACCGCGCCTGCGTCGAAGATGATCTGGCGCTGCCCGTCGTCTGCGGCGAAAAGCCCGAGAACGAGCGCTTTCCCGGCGCGGTCGAAACCTGGTCGATCGAAGCGATGATGCAGGATGGCAAGGCCTTGCAGGCTGGTACCTCGCATTATCTCGGCACCAATTTTGCTCATGCAGCGGGCATCAAATACCAGGATCGCGAAGGCAAGGAGCAGCTTTGCCACACGACGAGCTGGGGCACTTCCACCCGCATGATTGGCGGCGTCATCATGACGCATGGCGATGACGACGGGCTGCGCGTGCCGCCCCGGATCGCGCCGCATCAGGTCGTGATTCTGCCGATGCTGCGCGACAAGCCCGAAGATGGCGAGGTTCTGGCCTATTGCGAAGAACTGTATCGCCAGCTCGCGGCGCAGACCTCCATGGGTGAACCGCTGCGGGTATTGCTCGACAAGAAGCCCGGCCAGGCCGCTGCAAAGCGCTGGGGCTGGGTCCGCAAGGGCGCGCCGGTGATCCTCGAAGTCGGCCCGCGCGACATGGCCGAAGGCAAGGTGGCGATGATCCGCCGCGACCGGCTGTGGAACATGGACAATGGCAAGGCCAATTTCGCCTTCACGCCGCGCGACGAAGCCGTGGCGGGTATTGGCGAGCTTCTGGCAGATATTCAGCAGTCGCTGTTTGACGAAGCGCGCGCGCGGCGCGACGCCAATATCAAGCGCGGCGTTACCTCTATGGACGAGGTCGCTGCCTTCTATGGCGAGGACGCCAAGAACCCCGGCTGGATCGAAGTGCAGTGGTCCAGGCCCACTGGCGAAGCGCTGGAAAAGGTGGTCGATGCGCTCAAGGAGCACAAGCTCACGATCCGCAATGTGCCGCGCGATTCGGAACCGGCGGAAGGCACCTGCATCTTCACGGGTGCTCCTGCGGTAGAGCGGATCCTGATCGCCAAGGCCTATTGAATTGGCCAAGCGCGCGGCCAAGCAACCTCAAGGGCTACCGACCCGCGAACAGCTATTGGAATTCCTCCAGGGCTCTGACACGCCCGCTGGCAAGCGTGAAATTGCCAAGGCTTTCGGCCTCAAGGGGCAGGAAAAGATCGCCCTCAAACGCTTGCTCAAGGACATGGCAGAGGAAGGGCTGATCGACGGCAAGAAGACCGCCTATCACCGCATGGGCGGCGTGCCGAAAGTGACTGTGCTGCGCGTGGTCGAGATCGAGGATGGCGAAGCGATTGCCGTGCCGGAAAACTGGTCGCCCGATGCGCCCGGCGAGCCTCCGCGTCTGACCATGCGAGAGATGAAGGGGAAGGGTGGCAAGCGCCAGCCAGCCCTGAAGCGCGGCGACCGTGTGCTGTCGCGTACAGAAGAGACCGATCGCGGCTGGATCGCGCATCCGATGAAGAAGCTGCCCGCACGCACCGAAGGGCTGATGGGCGTGGTCGAGCTGGATGGGAGCGGCAAGGCCTGGCTCGCGCCGGTCGACAAGCGGATCCGCAATTCCTCTCCGATTGCCGATCTCGGTCAGGCCGAAGAAGGCCAACTGGTGCTGGCGGAGCGCATTGGCCGTTCCGAACGTTCGGGCGTGAAGGTGATCGAAGTTGTGGGCGATCCGCTCGCACCGCGTAGCTTCAGTCTCATTGCCATCGCCAAACACGGTATCCCGCATGTCTTCCCCGACGAGGTGATCGAGGAAGCCAGGCGCGCGGCTGTTCTGCCGCTCAGCGAGGAGAAGCGCCAGGATCTTCGCGGCCTGCCGATCATCGCGATCGACCCTGCCGATGCGCGCGACCATGATGACGCAATCTGGGCTTCGCCGGACAAGGAAGGCGGCTATGACGCAGTCGTCGCGATTGCAGACGTCAGCTATTACGTCCGCCCCGGAGGCGCGCTCGACCGAGAAGCGAGGAAGCGTGGCAATTCGGTCTATTTCCCTGACCGTGTCGTGCCGATGCTGCCCGAGGTTCTCTCGGCCGATGTCTGCTCGCTGAAGCAGGGCGAGGATCGCGCGGCGATGGTTTGCCACATGCGCATATCGCGCGAAGGCAAGGTCACCCATTGGGATTTCAAGCGCGCAATTGTGCGGATTGAACACAATATCGCCTATGAGGACGCGCAGGCGCAGATGGACGCAGGCACGGCTCCCATGCACCTCAAGCACCTGTGGGATGCGTGGAGGTTGCTAGCGAAGGCCCGTGAGGCGCGCGACCCGCTCGAACTCGAACTGCCCGAGCGGCGCGTCGTGCTGGACGAGCAGGGCCAGATTGCCGAGATCGCGGTGCGCGAACGGCTCGATGCGCATCGCGTGGTCGAGGATTTCATGATCGCGGCCAATGTCGCGGCGGCCAAGGCGCTGGAAGCGAAAACCGCCCCCGTGGTTTACCGCGTGCACGAACCGCCGAGCCGCGAGAAGCTGATCGCTCTGCGCGATTATCTCGCCACGATGGGCCGCAAACTCTCGTTGGGGCAGGTCGTGACGCCCGGCCTGTTCAACCGCATGCTGAAAGACATCACTGACGACGCTGAAAGGGCGCAAGTGATGGAGGCGGTGCTGCGCAGCCAGATGCAAGCCTATTACGGACCTGCCAATGCCGGGCATTTCGGGCTTTCGCTGGGCAGCTACGCGCATTTCACTTCGCCCATCCGCCGCTATTCGGACTTGCTGGTGCATCGCGCGCTGGTCGATGCCTATGGGCTGGAGCAACCGCAGCCCAAGGGTGACGCCAAGCTGCCGGAGAAAACCGGACTGTCCGATCGCGATCGCGACAGCCTGCAGCAGGTCAGCGATGCGATCAGCCAGACCGAACGCCGTGCAATGGAGGCGGAGCGCGACACGATCGATCGATACGTCGCGGCATGGCTGTCAGGCCGGGTTGGAGAGACCTTCGACACACGCATCACCGGCGTACAGGGCTTCGGCTTTTTCGCCACCATCATGGGGCTGGGAGGCGATGGGCTGGTGCCGGTCTCGACGCTGGGGCGCGAGCACTTCCGTTATGAGGAAGCGGCGCAGGCGCTGGTCGGCGAGGATAGCGGCACACGCTATGCTGCGGGCGACCGCCTCAAGCTCAAACTGGCGGAAGCCAATCCACTCACCGGTTCACTCAAATTCGTGCCGGTCGATGCCGATGGCTCGGCGATCGAGCCGCGCGGAAACCGCCAGCCGGCGCGCAAAAAGGGCAAATACATGGCCGGCAGGCGCGGGCGGCCCGGCAACATCCGCCATCAGGGACGGCGCAAACGCTGAAACCTTCGCCGTTGCGGGCCCTCAGACCGGATCCTTGCCCTCTTCATAGTTCTCGGGAACGATATAAAGCGGGCAGGGAAGATTGCCCGCATTGTCCGAGAAATGGGTGACGAGCGGACCGGGATTGTTGCCTTCCGCTGCGCCGAGCACCAGCGCGGCGACGTGGGAGTTCTCTTTCATGAACTCGCTAATCACCTTCGGACCGCTGCCCACCATGACCGATATGGACGGCATGATCCCGCTTTCACTGAACAGGTTACCCGCCGCGCCATGCGCCAGCATTTCCGCCCGGTCGCGCGCCTCCTGCTCGATGGTCGCCTGCACCGCACCGAAGGCGCTGACATTCTGCTGAGGCACCAGTGCGAGCAGATGGACAGCACCGTCCACTGCCGCCGCGCGCCGCGACGCGAAACGAAGCGCGGAGCGCGCTTCCCTCGTTTCGTCCATGATTACCAGGAATGTACGCAAAGTCCCCGCCTCGTTGCATAGAGCCGCGCGATGTATCCGCTGAAATCGTATTCTTCGCAAGAACCTTGCCGCGCGGAGCTGAATCCGCCAGAGGCATTCCGTTACGTCACTCGAAAAGGAATCCTCCCCAAGATGCCGATTGAGATCAAGATGCCTGCACTCTCACCCACCATGGAAGAGGGCACGCTTGCCAGATGGCTCGTCAAGGAAGGCGACACGGTTTCTTCAGGCGACATCATGGCCGAGATCGAAACCGACAAGGCGACGATGGAATTCGAAGCGGTCGACGAAGGCACCATCGCATCGATCATGGTTGGTGAGGGAACCGAGAATGTGAAGGTCGGCACCGTCATCGCCATGCTGGCGGAAGACGGTGAGGATGTGAGCGAGGCGGCGGCAGCGCCTGCACCGGCTCCCGCTTCAGCAGCTGCGCCCGAACCGGTTGCTGCTCCGTCACCAGCACCTTCGCCCGCCGCGGCTCCCGCTCCCGCACCAACGCCCGCCCCGGCGCCGGCCGCATCCGGCGATCGCGTCATCGCATCTCCCCTTGCCAAGCGCATTGCCGAGCAGAAGGGTATCGATCTTGCAGCGGTGAAGGGCAGCGGCCCCAATGGCCGGATCGTGAAGGCCGATGTGGAGGGTGCGCAGCCCGGCGCAGCACCCGCAGCGGCAGCCGCAACTCCTGCACCATCCGCACCACAACCCGTGGCGCAGCTTGGCGGCGATCTCGATGCGCCTTACACCGCCGAAAAGCTCAACAATGTCCGCAAGGTCATTGCACGCCGCCTGACCGAGGCGAAGCAGACCATTCCGCATATCTACCTCACGGTTGACGTGCGGCTCGACGCGCTGCTCAAGCTACGAAGCCAGCTCAATGCTTCGCTCGAACCCGATGGAGTCAAGCTGTCGGTCAACGATCTGCTGATCAAGGCGCTGGCGCGCGCGCTGAACCGCGTGCCCAAGTGCAATGTCAGCTTCCAGGGCGACGAGCTGTTCCAATATAGCCGCGAGGATATCTCGGTCGCGGTCGCCGCGCCTTCGGGCCTGATTACTCCGATTATCCGCGATGCAGGGCGCAAAGGCCTCGCGCAGATCAGCACCGAGATGAAAGAACTTGCTGGCAAGGCACGCGACGGCAAGCTGCAGCCGCATGAATTCCAGGGCGGCACTGCCTCGCTCTCCAACCTCGGCATGTTCGGCACCAAGCAGTTCGATGCAGTGATCAATCCGCCGCAAGCGATGATCCTTGCCGTCGGTGCGGGCGAGCAGCGGCCGCATGTGGTCGATGGCGCGCTATCGGTTGCAACCGTGATGAGCGCCACCGGCAGCTTCGACCACCGCGCGATCGACGGCGCTGACGGTGCACAGCTGATGCAGGCCTTCCAGCAGCTGGTGGAGAACCCGATGGGGCTGGTGGTTTGACCTCTCCAACTCCGACTAGCGAGCAAGCTCGCAAGTCTTCGTATCCTCTCCGGCAAGCGGAGAGGAGTGACGCTTTGAATTCCTCTCCCCCTGCGGGAGAGGAAGGGGCCCGCCGCGTAGCGGTGGGAAGGAGAGGGGGTAAGCGCAACCTTTTGCCCTTGGCAAAGCGAATGCGGCGTGAACCGACTGAAGCTGAACGCAAGCTTTGGTCAATCCTCCGCGCAGGAAGAATGAATAGCGCCAAGTTCAAGCGGCAAGAGCAGATCGGGGACTATATCGTCGATTTCGTTTGCTACGGCGCACGACTGATCGTCGAGGCAGACGGGACGCACCATGCGGAGAGTGACGCGGATAAGGTCCGTGATGCCTGGTTGTGCGAACAGGGATTTCGCATCTTGCGCTTCTGGAACAATGATATCCTGAGTGACATCGAGACTGTCGGCAGCGCGATATTCGCCGAGTTGCAGAGCGAAGGACAGCGTTAGATGCCTGACCGCTCTCCCCAAATTCGCGTTACGGCGATGCCGACCGACCTCAACCCCTATGACGGGATTTTTGGCGGCTGGCTGATGAGCCAGATGGCGCTTGGCGCAGGCTCGCTCGCGAGCCGGGTGGGGCAGGGCCGCGCCAATGTCGTTGCGGCAAGCGATTTTGCCTTCCCCGCCGCAATGGCGCTGGGCGACGAACTCAGCATCTATTGCGAGATTGTGCGTGAAGGGAACACCTCCATCACCATCTCTGCTGAGGGCATTTCGCGCGAGCGAAATGGGGAAGCGACCCAGCTCGTCTGCAAGGGGACCTTCGTTTTCGTCCTCGCCGATGATGAGGGCAACCCACGCCCGGTGCGCGCGGTTGGTGAGGGAGCGACATGAACAATTCCGTTCGCCCTGAGCCTGTCGAAGGGCCGTACTTAACTTTGGGCGGTGCGTTAGGAGAAGAAGAGCGGGGCTTCGACAAGCTCAGCCCGAACGGGAAAGGACTGAGGGGAGAGG
>NZ_JBNKWF010000010.1:72315-75433 GCF_050299635.1 Altererythrobacter sp. | reverse complement strand
TTTTCACCATATGGACCGTGTTCCATGTGTTCCATCCTGTAGGATTCCAGCAGAGGTTATCGAGTAATGTCAGCTAGTTACGACGTCATCGTTCTTGGCAGTGGCCCCGGCGGTTATGTCGCGGCGATTCGCAGCGCGCAGCTGGGTCTCAAGACCGCGATTGTCGAGCGCGAAAACCTGGGCGGCATCTGCCTCAACTGGGGCTGCATCCCGACCAAGGCGCTGCTGCGTTCGGCCGAAATCTTCCACTACATGCAGCACGCTGGAAGTTACGGGCTCAAGGCCAAGGAAATCGAGGCAGATCTGGAAGCGGTGGTGAAGCGCAGCCGCGGTGTGGCTAAACAGCTCAACCAGGGCGTCACGCACCTGATGAAGAAGAACAAGATCACGGTGCACATGGGCGAGGGGACGCTGACTGGCCCGACTTCGCTGACCGTGAAGGATGAGAAGGGTGAGGAAAAGCTCACTGCCAAGCATGTGATCGTCGCCACAGGCGCGCGGGCGCGCGACCTGCCCTTTGCACCGGCAGACGGCAAGCGCATCTGGACCTATCGCACGGCGATGACGCCGCCCGAAATGCCGACGAAGCTGTTGGTGATCGGCAGCGGAGCGATCGGGATCGAGTTCGCCAGCTTCTACAACGATATGGGTGCCGAAGTGACCGTGGTCGAAATGCTCGACCGCGTGGTTCCGGTCGAGGACAAGGACGTCTCCACCTTCCTCGAAAAATCGCTGACCAAGCAGGGCATGACGATCATGACCGGCGCTGGTGTCGAGGATATCAAGGTTGACGCCAAGGGCGTGAAAGCCAGGATCAAAGGCAAGGATGGAAAGGTCACCGAACAGGAGTTCAGCCATTGCATCGTCGCCATCGGCATCGTCCCCAATACCGAGAATATCGGGTTGGAGAAGCTCGCCGAGATGGACCGGGGCTTCATCCAGATCGATCCCTATGGCCGCACCAAGAGCAAGGGATTGTGGGCGATCGGCGACTGCACGCCCGGCCCCTGGCTGGCGCATAAGGCGAGCCACGAAGGCGTGACCGCAGCAGAAGCCATCGCGCAGGAACTGGGCAACAAGGATGTCCACCCGCATGCGCTCGACCGCAACAACATCCCCGGCTGCACCTATTGTCACCCGCAGATCGCATCGGTCGGGATGACCGAGGCCAAGGCCAAGGAAGCGGGCTATACCGTCAAGGTCGGCAACTTCCCCTTCATCGGCAATGGCAAGGCGATTGCGCTGGGCGAAGCGGAAGGTTTCATCAAAACCGTGTTCGACGCCAAGACCGGCGAACTGCTGGGCGCGCATATGATCGGGGCGGAAGTGACGGAGCTGATCCAGGGCTATACTGTGGGCAAGCAGCTCGAAACGACCGAAGCGGAACTGATGCAAACCGTCTTCCCGCACCCGACGCTCAGTGAGATGATGCATGAGAGCGTGCTGGGGGCTTACGGGCGGGCCCTGCATATCTGACGGTGCATATCTGATGTTGCATATCTGATGTTGCATATCTGATCCGGTGGGCTGAGGAGAGGGCATGACCAGTTTCCTGATCCTCGCCTTCCTGATCCTCGTTGCGGGCATGGTTGCCGTGCCTTTGGCTGCGCGTCTGGGACTGGGATCGGTGCTGGGCTATTTGCTCGCCGGCATGGCGATCAGCCCGGTGCTGGCGACGCTCAACGTCAATGTCGAGGCGCTGCAGGTATTCGCCGAGTTCGGCGTGGTGATGATGCTGTTCCTCGTCGGGCTGGAACTGGAGCCAAAGCGGCTGTGGGACATGCGCGGCAAGCTGGTGGGGCTGGGCGGCGGGCAGGTCATGCTCACGACGCTGGCGATCGCGGCGATCGGTTTGCTCGACGGACGTCCGTGGCAGACCGCGCTGGCGATCGGCATGGTGCTGGCGCTCAGTTCCACGGCGATCATTGTCCAGTCGCTGACGGAGAAGGGCCTGCTGCGCAGCGAAGGCGGCGAAGCGAGCTTCTCAGTGCTTCTGTTGCAGGACGTTGCGGTGATCCCGATCCTCGCGCTCCTGCCGCTGCTTGCCATGCCCGATCTCATCGGTGGCGGTATCGGGCATGTCGCAGAAGGGGCAGGCCATGGCGGGTTCGACCTGACCGCCAACCTTCCGATCTGGCTCGCGGCAGTGGTGCGCGTCGCGGCGGTCTGTGCCGTGGTCCTGATCGGCAATTACCTCACTCGCCCGCTGTTCCGTTATGTCGCGGGGGCCAATCTGCGCGAGCTGTTCACTGCTGCGGCGCTGGTCTTCGTAATCGGCATTTCGCTGCTGATGACGATCGTCGGCCTCTCCCCCGCACTGGGAACATTTCTTGCCGGCGTTGTTCTCGCCAACAGCGAATACCGGCACGAGCTCGAAAGCGACATTGACCCCTTCAAGGGGTTGTTGCTTGGCCTCTTCTTCATAACGGTCGGCGCGAGCATCGACTTTGGGCTGGCAGCGCAACGCTATGGCGAGGTCCTGTTCTGGGCGGCGGTGGTCATCGCCACGAAGCTGGCGGTTTTGCTGGCAGTGGGCCGGTTCTACGGGCTGCGCAGGCAGGCGCTGTGGCTATTCGCTCTCAGCCTGCCTCAGGCGGGCGAATTCGCCTTCGTGCTGATCGCTTTTTGCGTTGCCAATTTCGTCTTCACTCAGGCGCTGGCGGACCTGCTGCTGCTGATCGTGGCGCTGACAATGCTCGTCACGCCGTTGCTGTTCATCTTCTACGACAAGGTGGTGGCTCGCCTTTATTGCCGCGGCGAGGAGGCCGAAGCCGACGCCATAGAGCAAACGCATGATATCATCCTGGCCGGGCGGGGCCGCGTTGGCGGGATCGTCGACCGGATTCTCGATGCAGCCGGTCACAAGGCGACTGTGATCGATTACGATTCGCGCCATCTGGAAGTG
The DNA here is from genome assembly GCF_050299635.1 of Altererythrobacter sp. Classification (NCBI taxonomy): domain Bacteria; kingdom Pseudomonadati; phylum Pseudomonadota; class Alphaproteobacteria; order Sphingomonadales; family Erythrobacteraceae; genus Altererythrobacter; species Altererythrobacter sp. The sequence continues at coordinate 72,528 of NZ_JBNKWF010000010.1, read as the reverse complement.
CTCAGAAAGTTCGGGATACGCAGCTATTTCGGCGATGCGACACGGCCCGACCTGCTGGAGAGCGCCGGGATAGCTGACGCCAAGCTACTGGTCGTGGCGCTCGACGAAAAGGAGCAGATCGACGGGCTCGTCGGCTATGTCGCCAAGACCTATCCGCAAGTTCATATCGTAGCCCGCGCGATCGACCGCGACCATGTCTACAAGCTATGGGCG
>NZ_JBNKWF010000010.1:0-72216 GCF_050299635.1 Altererythrobacter sp. | reverse complement strand
TTGGGTTGCCGCGATATCATTCGCGAAACCTATGACGGGTCGCTCAGGATCGGCAGGACGGCGCTGGAGGCGCTCGGGCACGATCGGCAATCGGCGCAGGCCATGGTCGACGCTTTCGAGCAGATGGACCGCAGCTCCATGCGCGAAGTTGCCGACGTTTACGACGTGAATATCCCCGCGTGGCAGAACGAAGCGCTGGTGGCGAAGATCAGGGATCTGCGTGCCCAGTGGGATCCCAAGCTGCGCGAGCAAATGGAAGAAATCGTCAAGCGTGGCAGGTAGGAAGGTTTGGCGGACAGGGTGGGATTCGAACCCACGGTGGGCTTGCACCCACGGCGGTTTTCAAGACCGCTGCATTCAACCGCTCTGCCACCTGTCCGCTGGTCACGCTCGCTAGCGTGGGGAATTGCGGTTGTCACCACCAATTGCATCGTTTGGATAAGCACGTGGCTCACACCAGCCCGATTTGTGCCGTGCCAGCAACGCAGTTGGTCGAAAAATAGTGTTTGGTCATTGGAGTTTAATGATGCCGATGACACAATGCGGGTCATGTCGTTTAAACCAATACTGCTCGCTACCGCCCTGTTAGCTGCTGCCGTCCATTCGGCACCCGCGATGGCGCAAGACATTCAAGCGACACAGCTTTCCTTTGACGCATATCTGCAATTGCTGATTGCGCGGGCGCGCGCCGAAGGCGTCAGCGAAGCGACGATCCGGCGGATGACCGGCGATCTGACTGCGAATGAGCGTGTCATCCAGCTTGACCGTTCGCAGCCGGGATCTTCGTCCGGTAGCGGCTATCCGCCGCTTGCACCGTACATTTCGCGCCATGTCGATGCAGCCAGGATTGGCGGCGGTCGAGACATCTACCGCAACTACCGTCCGACATTGCAGCGTATCGAAGGGGAGTATGGTGTGCCGGGCGAAATCGTGCTCGCCATTTTCGGTCACGAGACCGCTTATGGACGGGTGAAGGGCGGGTTCGACCTCGCGCGTTCGCTTGCCACACTTGCCTGGGAAGGCCGACGGCGCGAACTGTTCGCCGGCGAGTTCGTCGCCCTGCTCAAGGTTGCAGACAAGGGCTATCCGCGCTCGACTTTGGTCGGAAGCTGGGCTGGTGCATTCGGCAATCCGCAATTCCTGCCCAGCACCTATCTGCGGCTGGCCAGGGACGGCGATGGCGATGGCAGGGCCGATATCTTCAACAACCGGGCCGATACCTTCGCCTCGATTGCACATTACTTCCAGGATGCGGGGTGGCGCAGGGGCCAGCCCTGGGGCGTGCGCGCTTATCTGCCGACAGACTTCGACGTCGATGCCTACAAGACCAAGCTCAGAGCGCCGGTCTGTCCGCGCGTGCATGAGCGCCACAGCCAGTGGAAGACGGTGGGCGAATGGCGCAAACTGGGTGTCCAGCCGCAACGTCCGTTGGACGAAGCAGTGATGGCGTCGCTGTTCCAGCCCGATGGGCCGGGCACGCCCGCATGGCTGTTAACTACAAATTATCGGGTTATCCTCGAATACAACTGCTCGAACTACTACGCGATGAGTGTGGGAATACTGGCAGATGAGATTGCTCGATGAGAGTTTCGCGCGCCCGGGCGCTGTCCTGGCGCTGACAACTTCGATGGCGCTTGCGCTCGGCGGTTGCGGCATGCTGGGTGGGAGCGATCGCCCTGCCGCGTCGCTATCGGCAGGTGCTAATGCCGCGTCACAGACCGCCAACGGTCCCTCGGCCGATTATCCGGTAGTCTTGGGCGATCCATTCACCATTGATGGCGTCGAATACGTTCCGGTGGACAGCTTGAACTATGATGAAGTCGGATACGCCACCTTCGATCCAGACAGCGGCATAACCGCTTCACACAAGACACTGCCACTGCCGAGTTACGCCGAGGTCACATCGCTGGAAACCGGCGAGACGATACTTGTGCGTGTCGAACGGCGCGGACCTATGACCGGCAAGCGGCTGATCGGCCTCTCGGCAGGTGCGCAGGCGCAGCTCGGTGCATCCGAAGGAACTCCGGTTCGGGTGCGCCGGGTCAATCCACAAGAGGTCGAGCGTGCTGCGCTGAGGGCAGGGCAGCCTGCGCCGGAGCGGCTGGCGACGCCCATGTCGCTGGTGGCGGTGTTGAAACGCAAATTGCCTGCAGCAGGATCGACCTCGCTTGCGCTGGCAGGCGAGGGCCAAGATTCAAAGCAGGAGCCCGATAAGGAAGAGATAGCCGGACAGGTGCAGATCGCGAGCAGTCTTCCGGAAGAGGCGAATGACCCGCATTCCGCCGACGAGACTGGCGCGCAACCTGTCGTTGCGCAGGTCGAGCCACCGACGCCGGCCAGCAATCCTGCTCCATCGTCCAAGTCCGGACTGGTCGTGCAGGCCGCAACCTTCTCCAGCGAGGCAAATGCGAAACGCGCAGCAGTGGCGCTTGACGGTTTCGTGGTTCCATCCGGGAAGTTCTACCGCGTCCGCACTGGCCCATATACAAGCCGTGGACAGGCCAATGCTGCGCTCGCCAAGGTGAAGTCGGCAGGTTATAGCGACGCACGAGTTATTACTGCTGGATAAGCGCCGGTCCCTTGCCGGCGGCGGGGATCGAATTGAATCCATTCTTGCGAGTTGTGGCTGCGGCAGCGGCGCTTTCGTTCATGGCGGGCGGGGCGCACGCGCTGCGCGTGCCTGAAGGCGATGCGATCGCACAGGATGCCCCGATCGCGCTGCTGGTCGACATGCGCTCGGGCCAGACGCTCTACTCAAAGCAGGCTGACCGCCGTTTTGTCCCGGCATCGATCACCAAGGTGATGACAGCCTATGTCGCCTTCGAGATGATCGCAGCCGGCGAGTTGAGCGAGGCGCAGCAGTTCACCTTCAGCGAAGCGGCTGCGGAGGAATGGAAGCACACCGGCTCGACCATGTTCCTTGAGCCCGGCGAGAAAGTGTCTGTCTCGATGCTGTTGCGCGGCATAGCCTCGGTCTCCGCCAACGACGCCAGCATTGCGCTGGCGGAAGGAGCGGCTGGATCAGTTGATGCCTGGATCGAGAAGATGAATGTGACCGCGCGCAAGCTGGGCATGGTCAACAGCCACTTTGGGACTCCCAATGGCTGGCCTGATGACGGGCGGACATTCACGTCCGCAAACGACTTGGCCAAGCTGGCTCGGGCGCTCATTTCGGGTCATCCCGATCTCTATGCGCGCTATTTCGGCAAGGATGGCCTGCGTCACAACGGGATCGCCCAAGCCAATCACGATCCCATCACACGCGCTGTTAAAGGTGCGGACGGAATCAAGACGGGCTTCACCAATGAAGCGGGATACGGCTTTCTCGGCAGCGCGGAGCGTGACGGCACGCGACTGATCATGGTCGTTGCAGGTGTCGACAAGCCTCGCGTGCGGCGGGATGTCTCGCGCGGTTTGATCGAATGGGGCTATGACGGCTTCGCGCGCCGCCTGATGTACGGAAAGGGCCAGCAGGTCGCCAGCGCCCGTGTGCAGGACGGGACGAGCGATCATGTAACGCTGGTGCCGGCCGCACCAATCAAGCTGGCCGTGCCTGATGGCGAGAACCCCGCAGTTGTCCTCAAGCTGCGTTATGAGGGGCCGCTCAAGGCTCCGATTGCCAAGGGTGAGGAAGTGGCAGTGCTGGAACTCACTGTTGCCGGCATGCCAACCTCGCAGATCCCGCTGGTCGCGGGCGACGATGTTGCGCGGGCGGGCACCTTCCGCCGCATCTGGAACGGGCTGACAGGGTGGTTTTCGTGATGCGCGGCCGGTTCATTGCACTCGAAGGAGGCGAAGGCGCCGGCAAGTCGACACAGGCGCGTTTGCTGGCCCAAGCTCTTGGAGCGCGAGGCCTTAAAGTCGATCTCACGCGCGAGCCGGGTGGCACCCCCGGTGCCGAGGCAATCCGCAATCTTCTGCTCGATCCGCCGGGCGAGGGCTGGGAAGCTGAAGCGGAGGCGCTGCTGTTCGCCGCCGCCCGATCGGATCACGTCGCGCGCCGCATCCGGCCTGCGCTGGAACGCGGTGAATGGGTCGTGTCCGACCGTTTCGTCGATTCGAGCCGCGCCTATCAGGGCGGGGCGGGGGCTTTGGGTGACGAGGCGGTTGTAGCGCTTCACGCAATCGGCAGTGGCGGCTTGCGGCCCGATCTCACGGTGCTGATCGAAGCGGACGAAGCGCGCGTTGCAGAACGGCTTGCCGCGCGCGATGGCGGCGAATCCGATGCGATAGGCGGCCGCGACATGGGTTATCACCGGCGTGTGGCTGAAGCATTCCGGCGCTATGCTGAAGAGGATCCCGGAGGTTTTGCCGTGATTGACGGGTCCGGTACTCCCGAGGAAGTCCATAAGCAGATCATGCAGGCGGTGGCGCCGTTGCTGGAGCGAGTATGACCGAGTGGCCGAACCACGGCGAAGCCTGGCGTGAGTGGCGCGACGCGATGGGCGGTCACCGCATGCATCACGCGTGGATTCTCGCGGGCAAACCCGGCTTGGGCAAACGGGATTTTGCCGCTGCTGCTGCGCGCGAACTGGTGGCCGAACCCGGCATTCCGCAGCCCGAAGGCGATCATCCCGATATTCTCACGCTCACCTATCTCCCCAAGGACGACAAGGAAGAGAAGAAGCGCGCCGAGGGCAAATCCTACGAGGTGAAGCGCAATATCTCGGTATCGCAGATACGCGCCATGCAGCATCGGCTGACGACAAGGCCCACGCTGGGTTCGCGCCGGGTGATCATCGTCGATCCTGCTGACGATATGGAACGCAATGCATCCAACGCGCTACTCAAGAGCCTTGAGGAGCCGCCCAGGGGCACCTACTTCCTGCTGGTGACGCATCGGCCAGCGCGCCTTCTGCCAACGATCCGCTCGCGTTGCCGGATGCTGCGTTTTCCTATGCTTCCTGCGGCGCAGATTGAAACCTTGCTTGCTCGGGAAATGCCTGATGCCGATCAGGCAGCCCGTGAAGCTGCGATCGCGGCGGCTGGCGGTTCGCTTGGAGCCGCACGGACCTATATCGAGCAGGACCTGGGCCCGATGGCCGGGTTGATGCGCCGTATCCTGACGGAAGGCGACCCGCAGTTGGCGCTCCGCGGCGAACTGTCGCAGGCGATGGGCAACCGGCCCGACCGGGCGAGAATTCAGGCCATGCTGGAGCTGGCGCGCTCGACCGTGGCGCAGCAGGCGCGCGTGGCAAATGCGGCAAATCGCATGGCTCTGGTCGATACCCATGCCGCGCTGGTGGAACTGGCCGCGCAGGCGCCGACCTATAACTTCGATCCCGGCCTGCTGGTGATGGAGACTGGCGGCTTGCTTGCGCGCGCGGCTGAGGCTAGCGAGCGCGCCAATGTCTGAACCCTATTATATCACCACCGCCATCAGCTATCCCAATGGGCGGCCGCATATCGGCCACGCCTATGAAGCGATCGCGGCCGACGTCATCGCGCGTTTCCAGCGCCAGATGGGGCGCGACGTGCGCTTCCAGACCGGAACCGACGAACACGGGCTGAAGATGGCCCGCAAGGCAGAGGAACAGGGCCGCACGGCGCGCGAGCTGGCCGACGAGATGTCTGGCTATTTCCAGGAAATGTGTGCCGCGCTCAATGTCAGCCATGACCGCTTCATTCGCACGGTCGAGCCGGAGCATCACCGCGCCAGCCAGGCGATCTGGCAGGCGATGGAGGCCAATGGCGACCTCTATCTCGATCGCTACGAAGGCTGGTACTCGGTCCGCGACGAAGCCTATTACGACGAAAGCGAGCTGGAGAGCGGCGAGAACGGCGAGAAGCTTTCGCCGCAGGGTACGCCGGTCGAATGGACCGTCGAAGAAAGCTGGTTCTTCCGTCTGTCGAATTATCAGGAGCCGCTGCTCGAGCTGCTCAAATCGCCCGGATTCCTTGAACCGGAAAGCCGCCGCAACGAGATGATCGCCTTTGTCTCGGGCGGGCTGCGCGATCTTTCCATCAGCCGCACCAGCTTCGACTGGGGCGTGCCGGTGCCGGGCAGTGAAAACCATGTAATGTATGTGTGGGTCGATGCGCTCACCAACTATCTCACCGGGCTGGGCTATCCCGACGATACCGAGCTGTGGCGCAAGTTCTGGCCAGCGGACCTGCATCTGATCGGGAAGGATATCGTGCGGTTCCACACGATCTACTGGCCGGCATTCCTGATGAGCGCCAAGCTGCCACTGCCGAAGAAGGTATTCGGCCATGGCTTCCTGCTCAACCGCGGGCAGAAGGAATCGAAATCGCTCGGCAATGTCACCGATCCGCTCGAATTGGCGGAAAAGTTTGGCGTCGATGCACTGCGCTATTTCCTGATGCGCGAAGTCGCCTTCGGGCAGGACGGTAGCTATTCGCCCGAAGCGATCGTAACGCGCGCCAATGCCGAGCTGGCAAACAGCTTCGGTAATCTGGCGCAGCGGACGCTCTCCATGATCTCCAAGAATATGGATGGCGTCCTTGAAGCATTCGAGCAGGCGCCGGACGATGTGGCGCTGCTGGAAACGGTACGCACGGCCTGTCGCAAGTTATTGCCGAATGCATTTGAAAAATTAGCCTTTTCTGTCGGGATCGAAGAATGGATGCGAGCGGTCTATGCTTGCAATCAATATGTCGATGAACAGGCCCCCTGGACGCTTCGCAAGACCGATCCCGAGCGAATGAAAGCCGTGCTGCAGACGCTCTTCATCGCGCTGCGTGATCTGGGAATTGCGATCCAGCCAGTCGTGCCGGAGAAATCGGCATTGCTGCTTGAACAACTTGGCGTAGCCGAGGATGCGCGCCAGTTCTCCGATCTGGAGGACGAAAACTGGTTCGTATCTTTGGTCGATTCCGGCTTTACCGTGGCAAAGCCCACGCCAATCTTCCCACGGCTTGAATTGCCAGAAGAAGAAGCGGCCTGATGGTACATACCCCATGCTGATAGATAGCCATTGCCATCTTGAGTACGAGGGGCTGGTCGACGATCGGCAGGGCGTGCTCCAACGGGCGCGCGATGCCGGGGTAGGGGGCTTCCTCAATATTTCGACCCGCCAGGCCGAGTGGGGGCAGGTCGTTGGCACAGCCGAGCGCGAAAGCGATGTCTGGGCCAGCGTGGGCATCCACCCGCACGAGGCAGATGCGCATGAGGATCTGGGCGCGCAAACGCTGCTGGATGCCACCCATAATCCGCGTGTGATCGGGATCGGCGAGACCGGGCTCGACTATTATTACGACAATTCGGAACGCGAGACGCAGCGCAAACTCTTCCGCATGCATATCGGTGTCGCGCGCGACACAGGCCTGCCGCTGATCATCCATACGCGTGACGCGGAAGAGGATACGCTGGCAATTCTCGAAGACGAGATGGGGAAGGGGGCCTTCCCTGCGCTGATCCACTGTTTCACCGCTTCCGCCGGTTTCGGGCGCAAGGTCCTGGAAATGGGCCTGTCCATCTCGATTTCGGGTATTGTGACCTTCAAGAACGCGACTGAGCTTCAGGAAGTTGCGAAAGAGGTTCCCGCAGACCGGCTGCTGGTGGAAACCGACAGCCCATTCCTGGCACCGGTGCCGCATCGCGGCCGCAAGTGCGAACCGGCTTTCGTCGCTGACACCGCGCGGTTTCTGGCAGAGTTGCGTGGCGAGGAACTGGAACACCTCGCACAATCAACGACAGACAATTTCTATCGCCTTTTCGGAAAGGCGCAGCGTTGAAGCTGCTGATGCTCGGTTCAGGCACCTCGACAGGTGTCCCGCGGATCGGCGACGATTGGGGTGATTGCGATCCGCAAGAGCCGCGCAACCGGCGCACGCGGGTCTCGATCATTGTCGAGAGTGACGAAGGAAAGCGACTGCTGGTCGATACTTCGACCGATCTCAGGCAACAGTTGCTGACAAATGGAATTCCAGGCATCGACGGGGTGTTCTGGACGCACGATCATGCCGATCATTGCCACGGAATCGACGATCTGCGCGTGTTGCGTTACGGGCGCGGCGGCCCGATCCCCGGATTTGCCTCGCAAGAGACTGTACGGCGGCTGCGCCAGCGCTTCGGCTATGTCTTTGCCGGCCAGCATGGCTATCCCACGATCGTCTCGCTCGACACGCTCGATCGGCTGCGCATGTTTGCCGGATTTGCGGTGGAATGGTGCCAGATGCCGCATGGTCCCACGGAAACGACCGGCTTTCGCTTCGAGGCGGATGGCAAATCCATTGCCTATCTCACTGATTATAGCGAGATTACGGACGAGATGATCCATCTTTGCGAGGATGTCGACGTGCTTGTGAGCGATTGCCTGCGCCGGGATCCACATCCCACGCACGCCAATCTGGCCATGGCGATGGAACTTTCCGATCGCTGCGGCGCCGGTCGGCTTGTCCTGAGCCATCTCGACAAAAGCATGGATTACGCCACAGTGGACGCCGAAACGCCCGACAACGTCATCGTCGGTTATGACGGATTGGAGTTTGTCGCATGATGGAAGGCTCGTTGGTTCAGATCGTCGCCTTGCTTGGCTGGCTGATCCTGGCAGGCAGTGCATTGGCGTCTTTCAAACTCAGTTGGAGCAAGGCTCTCAAGATGAGCTTGACCTGGTTGGCGATATTCGGCGGTGTTTTCCTGCTTTTCAGCTATGTTTCAGGTGGATGAGAAGGATTTTTACTAAGGATTATCCGTTACTGATTTAACATAATATGTATTATCATACTCAATGAACAGTCACACACTCACTCAGTTTTCCCGCCTCCTCTCGATCATGGCGACTCTCCGTGACCCCGAAAACGGTTGCGAATGGGATCGTGCGCAGCGTTTCGAGACAATCGTGCCGCACACGATCGAGGAAGCCTATGAAGTCGCCGATGCGGTCGAGCGCGGCAATCTCGATGAGATTTGCGACGAGCTCGGCGATTTGCTGTTCCAGGTCGTGTTCCAGGCGCGGATTGCCCAGGAATCCGGCCAGTTCGACATTGAGGACGTCGCCAAGGCCATTTCGGACAAGCTCGAAGCGCGCCACCCCCATATCTTCGGTGACGCTGAAATGCCCGGCGGTATGCGCGAAGAACGCTGGGAAGCACTAAAAGCACAGGAACGGGCCGAGAAAGGCGCCTCAAGCGCCATGGAAGGCGTTGCCAAGGCTCTTCCGGCCTTGCTGCGCGCGCAAAAGCTGCAGAAGCGTGCAGCCCGGACGGGCTTTGACTGGCCCGATCATGATGGCCCTTCCGCAAAACTTCATGAGGAAATCGAAGAACTTGCAGCCGCAACCTCAGAATCAGAACGAGTTGAAGAAGCGGGTGATTTACTGTTTGCGGCGGTCAATCTGGTGCGTGCCTATGGCGTGAGCGCCGAAGATGCGCTCCGAGCAGCCAATATCAAGTTCGAACGCCGCTTCCGCGCAATGGAAGATCTGGCAGATGGAGGCTTTCCGGACTTGTCGCTCGATCAGCAGGAAGAGCTCTGGCAGCAAGTCAAAAGGGGCGAAAACTCATAGGCTTTCAAACTGGCCCAATTCCTTTGGATTGAGCCGCACGGTAATCTCGCGCATAGGGCCGCCCTCGCCTTCGATTGCTCCAGCATCATCATCCGATAGCACTTCGCCATGCGCGTAGAGCCAGGCAATCCGGCGTCCGTCGCTAGCGGGAACGGTAAAGCTGCGCTCGCAGGCCTTGCTGGTGAGTACTGCACCGAGCTGTTCAAGCAGCAGATCGACGCCTTGGCCAGACAGGGCCGAGATTATCACCGCGTCTTCCCGACCAGCGGCCACGGCTTGCAGTTCATCGCGCCGCTCGTCGTCCAGCAGATCCAGCTTGTTCCAGACTTCCATGATGGGAATGTTGCTGGCACCGCTCTCGCCATCGACTACGCCAAGGTCAGCCAGCACGGCCATCACCTGCTTTTTCTGCGCAGAGTGTGCCGGATTAGCCATGTCTCGCACATGCAGTATGATATCCGCGGCTGTCACTTCCTCCAGCGTGGCGCGAAATGCCGCCACCAATTGCGTCGGCAAGTCGGAGATAAATCCCACCGTGTCGGACAGGATCGCCTTTTCAACCCCTGGTAGCGTGATCGCGCGCATGGTCGGGTCGAGCGTGGCGAAGAGCAGATCTTCGGCCATCACATCCGATCCGGTGATGCGGTTGAACAGGGTCGACTTTCCGGCATTGGTGTAGCCGACCAGTGCGATGACCGGCCAGGGCGCACGTTCGCGCCGCTCGCGGTGGAGCCCGCGCGTCTTGCGGACCTGCTCCAGCTCGCGCCGCAATCTGCCCATACGCTGGCGGATCATTCGCCTGTCGGCCTCGATCTGGGTTTCACCCGGGCCGCCGAGGAAGCCGAATCCGCCGCGTTGGCGCTCAAGGTGGGTCCAGCTGCGCACCAACCGGCTTTGCTGGTAGTCGAGATGCGCCAGCTCGACCTGCAACCGCCCTTCCGCCGTTGCCGCGCGTTCGCCGAAGATTTCCAGGATCAGGCCGGTGCGGTCGATCACCTTGCGTTTGAGCTTCTCTTCCAGATTGCGCTGCTGGATCGGGCTAAGCGCGCCATCGACTACGACCAGTTCCGCCTCATGCAGCTCGCAATCGGTCGCGATCCGTTCGACCTGCCCTGCCCCGAACAGCGTATTGGGCCGCACGTCGCGGACCGGGATGATTTGCGCATCGGCAACGGTCACGCCGATCGCCAGCGCCAGGCCGCAAGCTTCTTCAAGCCGTTCCTGCGCATCGAGATCGTGGCGATTGGCCCGGATATCCGGGCACAACACTAGCGCCCGCGCCCCGCGGGTCACTTCACCCAGTAAATCGTCGTCGAAGCTCAGTCGTCCTCGCCTTCCCAGTCCTCGCTCAAATCGACATGAGATGCTGGCTGGATGGTTGAAACGGCGTGCTTGTATGCAAGCTGGACGAATCCGTCGCGCTCCAGCAGCATGCAGAACAGGTCATAAGAGGCGATCCGGCCCTGCAGCATCACGCCATTGACCAGGAACATGGTGACCTGGACGCCGACTTCGCACACGCGCGAAAGGAATACGTCCTGCAGCAAGCGCTGCTTGCGGTTGCCCATCTGGCTGGCGAACTGTTCGGCGTCGATCGGCTGGCCGGGCATGATGGTGGAGATCGCATGCTTGTAGACGAGCTGCGACTGGCCATCTCGCCTCAGCAGAATCGAGAAATTGTCGAACCAGGTGACAATGCCCTGCAGCTTCACGCCCTTCACCAGGAACATGGTGACCGGCGTCTTGTTCTTGCGCAGCAGGTTGAGGAAAGCGTCTTGTAGATTGGCGTTCTTGCTATCCTTGGAAGTAACCGGTTCGGATTCCGGCCGCGGGCGCGCGGAGAGGGTTCGCCCATTAGTCATAGCATTGGCTCCTTGTTCTTGGCGGCCGCCCTTGCGGTCCGCAATCTGGCACAGCATAGAAATGCTGCACCGCAGTGAATCCTGGTCATAATGGCGCGAATTGCCGGATGCGGCAATGCCGGAATTGCGCGTCGCTACGTATTCAGCACAAATTCCGCATCTAATTCTTCGCGCTCTCTTCCCGTCGTTCAGTCATGCCCAACAGTTTGAGTTTGCGGTGCAATGCCGATCGTTCCATTCCGATGAATGTTGCCGTCTTTGAGATATTGCCCGAAAACCGACGGATCTGGATGCTGAGATATTCGCGTTCGAAACTTTCGCGCGCTTCGCGCAACGGAATTCCCATCATCGCCGATAGTCCGTGGTTGGCATTCGCCGTGTTCTCGCCGGTAATCTCGGTCGGCAGCATGTCCGGCTCGACCTTCTCCAGTCGTTCGCGCGGTGCGAGAATGATCGTGCGTTCGACGACATTGCGCAGCTCGCGGACATTGCCCGGCCAGTCATAGGCCTGCAGCGCTGCCATTGCTTCTTCGGTAACCTCGGGCGGGAAGATCCCTTGCTCGGTCGAGTAACGGGTGAAGAAATGCTCTGTCAGCGCCGGAATATCGTCGCGTCGTTCCGCCAGCGAAGGGATCGTCACTGGAACGACATTGAGCCGGTAGAACAGATCCTCTCGGAAGCGCTTCTGCTCCATTTCCTCGGTCAAATCGCGCGAGGTGGACGATACGACCCGGACGTCGACCCCGATCTGCCGTGTGCCACCGACCCGGACAAAGCTCTGATCGGTCAAGACGCGCAGGATGCGGGCCTGGGTCGAGAGCGGCATGTCGGCCACTTCGTCGAGGTAGAGAGTTCCGCCGTCAGCCAGTTCGAGCAATCCGGGGCGCACCAGATTTCCATCGGCTTCTTCGCCGAACAGTTCCTGCTCAAAGCGTTCGGGCGTGATGCGCGCGGAATTGACGATCACGAAGGCGCTCTTGGCGCGCGGGCTCCAGCTATGCAGCAGACGAGCGGCCACTTCCTTGCCCGCGCCCGCCGGGCCGGAGATCAGCACACGGCTGCCGGTATTGGCGACGCGCTTGAGCGTCGCGCGTACCTGGTTGATGGCGGAAGAGTTGCCGGTGAACTCCTCGCCGCGCGAGAAGCCCTCGCGAAGCTGTGTGTTCTCGCGCCTCAGGCGTTCGGTTTCGGTCGCGCGCTCGACCAACAGCAGCAGACGTTCTGCCTCGAATGGTTTTTCGATGAAATCCATTGCCCCGCGGCCCACGGCGGAGACGGCGGTATCGATATTGCCGTGACCGGAAAAGATGATGACCGGCAATTCGGGCTCGCGCGCCTTGATCGCGTCAAGCACTTCGAGTCCGTCCATCTCGCTGCCATGCAGCCACACGTCGAGCAGCACCAGGCTCGGCCGGCGTTCATCGATCGCGGCCAGCGCTCCGGTGCTGTCCGCCGCCGTGCGGCAGGAATAACCTTCGTCGCTCAGCACACCGGAAACCAGTTCCCGGATGTCCCGTTCATCGTCGACGATCAGAATATCGAGTGCCATGCCTGGCTTTACCTTTCACCGGGCCGAATCAGCCCGCCTTTCCTTTATCGTTGGCCAGCGGATCGCGGGCGAAACGCATCACAACGCGCGTTCCGCCTGCTTCGCTGGTTGAAAACGTCATATCGCCGCCATGCTCGTCGACGATCTTGTTGACGATCGCGAGGCCCAGTCCCGTGCCCTTCTCTCGCGTGGTCATATAGGGTTCGGTGATACGCTCGCGGTCTTGCGGCAGGCCCACACCATTGTCCTCGATCGCCACGCAGAGCAGATCGCCATCAGTCCACATTTCGACCGCGACGCGCCCGCGAAAATCGAGCTCTGCGTCCTTCGCGCGCGTTTCCACCGCTTCGACCGCGTTCTTCAGAACATTGGTCATCGCCTGGCCGAGCTGGTGCCGGTCGCAACTGATCTTTCCATCGTCGACATTGTCGATCGACAGAGCGAAATCCACTTGTGGATGTGCGACTTCCTGAAGGAACAACGCCTGGCGAACGAGATCGATCGCGTCTTCCTTGCGAAAGTTGGGCTTGGGAAGGCGAGCGAAGGATGAAAACTCGTCAACCATCTTCCGCAGGTCGCCAACCTGGCGAATGATGGTGTTGGTAAGTTCGTCGAACAACTCGCCATCGCTCTCGATCTGTTTGCGATAACGCCGGTTGAGTCGTTCGGTGGCGAGCTGGATCGGGGTCAGCGGGTTCTTGATCTCATGCGCGATCCGCCGCGCGACATCGGACCATGCGGCCTGGCGCTGATCGAGGAGCTGCCGCGTGATGTCCTCGAAAGTAATCACGTGCCCGTCCCTCTCAGGCGCAATCTTGACCGCCAGCGTAAGCAGCTCGTTGCCCTTCTGGTGCGTCACGACGCCGCTCGACACGCCTGAATCGACCAATTGGCCGATCTGGGGCGAGAGCTTGCTGAGCGAGGCGCCGATCGATGTCTGGTCCGGATCTTCGACAAGCAGGGCCTGCGCCGAAGGATTCATCAGCAATATGCGCCCTTCCCCGTCGATCGAGATGACACCCGAGGTAACCGATTCCAGCACCGCTTCCATGAATGCACGGCGATCGTCGAGCTGGCGGTTGGCGCTGACAAGTGCGTCGGTCTGCTTTTCAAGTTGCGCGGTCATGCGGTTGAAGGCGCGGTTGAGCAGTCCGATCTCGTCGGCGCCAGTTCGCCCTTCCACACGCAAGGCGAAATTGCCTGCGCCGACCTTGCGGGCGGCGCCCACCAATTCGGTGAGCGGCTCCACCTGACGGTCGGCAAAGCGAAGCGCAAACCACACGGCGACCCCGACGAGCGCGAGACTGACGACGAACAAGGCAAGGTTGAAGCGCAATTGCAGCGCCCTCGCCCGTTTGGTCAGATCGTCATAGGCGGTCGAAATGGATTTCGCTCGCTCCCATGTACGGAAGAAGTCGGCTTCGGAATTGCGCGAATTGTAGAGGTAGATACCGGCATCTGGATCGATTGGTGCGATGGCTTCGATCCGCGAGGAATTGGCGGAGATTACCACCGGCTCCCCATTGTTCAGAGTCTGGAGCGATTTACGCGCGAATGTGGTGGGATTGTTGCCTGCTGTCACGTTGAAGGCCGCAGCGACACGCATGTCATCCGTATCGACGCGCTGCAAAATCACGCTTTCGCTGAGCCCGCGTCCCTGCATCTGGTATGCGACCACCTCGACAAATTTTTCGTCTGCGAGGTCCGACAGCGACACTTGCGGCAATTGCTCAAGGTAGTAGCGAAGGTCCCCCGCCATGGTGATGGTTTCCTGCGCCACCTCCAGCTGGTTCTGCTCATAGAAAGTGTCGGCGAGTTGGCGCGAACTCTCGATCAGACCACGCGAATTGTCGGAGAACCAGAAATCCACGCCCGACTGGAACAGGAAGGCAGCGAAGGCGGCGACGAGCAAGGTGGGAACCGCAGCGATCATGGAGAAGAAGAACACCAGCCGCACGTGCAATCGCGCGGTGCTGCCTGCTGCTCGCTTCAGTGCCATTCGCCTGCCGAGTAAGACCAGCAAGGCCATCGCCGGTATCAACGTCCCGATCAGCAGGACCGCCACTTTGGCTGACGGAAGCAATTGTCCGTTGGCTGGAGCGCTGGTGAATGCGAACCAGGTGCTCCAGATCGCCAGCAGGAAAGTTATGCCGAACGCGACTTCGAGCCAGAAAAACAGGTTGGCACGGCGGGAGGCGACCTGAAACCGGCGCCACCATCGCGGCGCCCGATTGGACAGTGACCTTGCCTGCATCTCCATAGTTGCGGCTTTACAACGGCACTGTTGCAAAGTTGCAAGCAGTTTTTGTGGCTTCTGCGTTGGATCGTATCGCTAGACCGGTCGAGCGAAGCGGTCGGGGTCGATTTCCAGCTCGCTCAGCCGCTTGCGCAAGGTATTCCGGTTGATGCCGAGCAGGCTTGCTGCACGTAGCTGGTTTCCGCCGGTTTCACCCAGCGCATGTTCGATCAGGGGTTTCTCGAATGCAGCAAGGGCGTGCTGGTAGAGCGTTCCCGACGGTGGATGATTGGCTGCTAGCCAGTCTTTCAGCGCGCCGCCAAATCCGGTTTGGGCCGCATCACCCTGCGGGGCCTTCTCAGGACCGATGAACTCCTCGATCGATTGTGCATCTATCATCTCCTTGCGAGACATCAGCACGAGCCGGTAGATCACATTGCGAAGTTCACGCACATTGCCGCGCCATCTGCGCTTTTCGAGAACCGCAATCGCATCGTCGCTGATCCGGCGGTAAGGCAGGCCCTCCTCGGCGGCGATCCCGAGGAAATGATGCGTCAGAACGGCGATGTCCTCGCTCCGGTCGCGCAAGGGTGGTAGCTCGATCGGTACCACGTTGAGGCGGTAGAACAGGTCTTCGCGAAAAGTGCCCTGAGCAATCATCGGCATCAAATTGCGGTTGGTCGCGGCGATGATGCGGACATTGACGGCGATTTCCTGACGCCCGCCAACTCTCCTGATCCGGCCAGACTGCAGTGCACGCAGCAAACGGGTTTGCGCTTCAGCAGGCATATCGCCAATCTCGTCGAGGAACAGCGTTCCGCCATTGGCCTGTTCGAACTTGCCGATTGTCTGTGCGACCGCGCCGGTGAAGGCGCCCTTCTCATGGCCGAAAAGCTCGCTTTCGATCAGATCATGCGGGATGGCGGCGGTGTTGACGGCGACGAATGGGCCTGACTTGCGTGAACCGAGCTGGTGGATCGCTTCTGCGACCAATTCCTTCCCGGTCCCCGACTCGCCGGTTACCAGCACGGTCAGGTCGTTTCGCAAGACGCGCGTAATCATGCGATATACGCCCTGCATCGCGCGGCTGCGCCCGACCAGCGGCATTCCGTCGCCTTCCGTCGAAGGTGCAGCGCCCTCGCCCGGCTTGTGCCCGGCGGCCTGGTTTACCGCGCGGACCAATTCGTCGAGGTCGAAGGGTTTGGGGAAGTATTCGAAAGCCTGCGTTTCGCTCGCACGCACCGCCGTATCGAGCGTGTTCTGAGCGGACAGGACAATTACCGGCAAGTCTGAATCCTGCCCCCGAACCCGGTCCAGTGAAGCGATGCCATCGCCATCGGTGAGCATCACGTCGGTCAGCATGGCGTCGAACCGGTGTTGCTCCAACAGCCGGTCGCGGCCCGCAATGCTGTCGCAGCGCAAGACGTCATATCCTTCGTCTTCGAGCGCAGCGACAATCACGGTCGCGATTGCCGCATCGTCTTCAACCAACAGGATCTTGCTGCTCATTGCACTTCCATCACTTTGCGATCTGCAGGTGGATACGGAAATGCGTCAGCCCTGCCTTCGCATCCCTTTCGTGACTGATCCGCCCGGCCATGTCCCGCACCAGCTTGCGAACCAAAGCCAGCCCGAGGCCCTGGCCCGACTTCTTAGAGGTGACGAATGGTTCGAACACGTGGTCACCCAGCGCTTCGTCGATGCCGGGGCCGTTGTCGGTCACGGTAACCTCGATCGGCAGCTTGATGGCGCGGCCCAGGCGGATCGCGCTGAAGGCGAAACCGCTGACGAAGCGTGTCTTCACCGTGACGCACGGCTCCTCCGATCCGGCGGCTGCATCGCGCGCATTCGAGATCAGGTTGATAAGCACCTGCTCGAGAGCATCCTGGTTCGCCAGCACAGGCGGCAATGAAGGATCGAACTCTTCGCGAATATCCACGCCATCATTGCCTGCCGCGCCCACGGTCGCGATGGCAGAACGAATCGCCTCGTGCAGATTGCATGGGCCCACGGTGCCCGCCATCGTGCTGCCGAGCTGCTGCATCCGGTCGATCAGTCGCGCGATCCTATCAACCTCGTCGGTAATCATGCGGGCGAGCGGCCGGTCCTCAGGCCTCAGCTTGCGTGCGGCGAGCTGGCCTGCGCCGCGGATTGCGGCCAGCGGGTTCTTTATTTCATGCGCGAGGATCGAGGGCGCGCCGAGCGAGGTGGCATCAGCCTGATCTTCGTTGCCGACATCGTCGCGCCCGGTTTCCGAGATTGTCACGACCCGCCAGCCAGGATGCGATCCAAGCGGCGAAAGCGTAAGATTGACCCGCCGCGTGATCCCCGAAGCCATCATGCCGACATCGCGCGCGACCAATGCAGCCTCATTGTCAGCCATCCGTTCGATGACCCGTGGGTCCATCATCTTGAGGACTTCGCTCAGGTAGCTGCCGATCATCCGCTTGGCGCTCTTGCCAAGCATGATTTCAGCCGCCTGGTTGGCCTCAACGATCCTCGTATCGCCATCGACAAGGATCATGGCGAAGATCAATCCGCCGATCTGGGCCGCCGGTCCCGGCCGTTCGCCCAGTCTGTGCGAATGGGCGTTCACGCGGCCTTGCGCCTGATGAATGGCTCGTAGAATCGCTCGATTTCGCCAAGAACCTGCTCAGGATCGTCGATGAAGTTCGCGTGATTGCGGAACTCTGCCGAGCCATGCATTCCCTTGGTGTACCAGCCCAGATGCTTACGCGCGACCTTGGTCCCGACGCTGCGCCCGTAATGCTCAAGCATCGCCTTGTAGTGTTCTACCAGCACCTCGTACTGTTCACCGAAGCTGGGGCTTTCCAGTATTTCGCCGGTGCGCCACCAATGCATCACCTGGCCCAGCAGCCACGGCTTGCCATAGGCCCCGCGCCCAATCATCACACCATCCGCACCCGATTGCTCAAGCGCTTTCGCCGCGTCTTCTATCCCGCAGATATCGCCATTGACGATGACAGGGATCGAGACCGCATCCTTCACCTTGCGAATAAAAGCCCAGTCGGCGCTGCCCTTGTACATCTGGTTGCGCGTGCGGCAGTGCACGGTGATCATCTTGACGCCCAGATCCTCGGCGATCCGTGCAAGTTCGGGTGCATTGAGGCTGGCGTGGTCCCAGCCCATGCGCATCTTGACGGTCACCGGCACGTCGACCGCGTTCACCGTCGCTTCCATCAGCTTTGTTGCGAGCGGGACTTCGCGCATCAGCGCGCTGCCAGCCATGCCATTGGTGACCTTGCGCACCGGACAACCGAAATTGATGTCGATGATTGCGGCGCCGCGATCCTCGTTGAGCTTGGCCGCTTCGCCCATGCTTTCCGGATCGCAGCCCACGAGCTGCATGGAAACCGGCTCTTCGATCGGATTCCACGCGGCCTTCTGGATCGACTGGCGCGTGTCGCGGATAGCCGCCTGGCTGGCGATCATCTCGGTCACGTTGAGGCCGGACCCATAGCGCCGCACCAGCGAGCGGAACGGCAGATCGGTCACGCCGGTCATCGGCGCGAGCACGACGGGCGTGTCGATCCGGATCTCGCCGATCTCGATCGGCTTGAGCGCCGGAGGATTTGGGAGCGAACTCATCTTGCTTTTGCTGTCTATTGCGGCAATGCCTAAAAATTAGGCAGCGCATAGTGGATTGCGCATTCGGCGTCCAGTGCCTAAGCGAGCGCGCCATGGCGGATGCCACACCCCTCCCCCCCTTCGCAGCCATAGTTGTCGCCGCAGGCAAGGGTCTGCGCGTGGGCGGCGATGTGCCCAAGCAATTCCGTAACTGGCGCGGTAAGCCATTGGTGTGCCATTCGATTGAAGTCCTGCGCGGTGCCGGTGCTAATCCGATCGTGCTTGTGATTCCGGCTGGAGGAGAAGATCTGGCGCGCCAATCGATTGGCGAGATTGACGGTGTGTCTTTCGTCACGGGCGGCGAGACACGCCAGCAATCGGTGCGCAATGGGCTCGAATCGATAGAGGGGACTGGTTGCGAGCGCGTGCTAATCCACGATGCGGCACGCCCAGACCTGCCTGACGCTGTGATTGCGCGGTTGCTCACGGCTCTGGGCGAACACGCCGGCGCCATCCCGGCGCTGCCACTGGTCGACAGCATCGCCATTGCCGACGGTGCGCTGATGGCAGGCAAGGCGGATCGTGAGACGCTGCGCAGGGTACAGACCCCTCAGGCCTTCCGTTTCGACGAAATTCTTGCGGCCCATCGGGGCTGGCAGGGCGCTGCCGATGCCGGTGACGACGCACAGGTGTTGCGGGCCGCCGGTGGCGAAGTGGCGCTGGTCGACGGGGACGAGCGTCTTGGGAAAATTACCTTTGCGGAGGATTTCATGAGCGAACAGCCCGCAATGCGTGTCGGTCAGGGTTTCGACGTTCACCGTCTGGTTGCGGGCGAGGAATTGTGGCTGTGCGGCGTGAAGATCGACTACGACAAGGGTCTTGCAGGCCATTCGGATGCCGATGTAGCTTTGCACGCGGTGGTCGATGCGCTGCTCGGCGCGATCGGTGATGGGGACATTGGCACCCATTTTCCGCCCAGCGAACCGCAATGGAAAGGCGCGCCCTCGCCCCTCTTCGTCGAACATGCCGCGAAGCTTGTCGCGGATGCAGGCTATGCCATTGGCAATGTCGATCTGACCCTGATCTGCGAGGCGCCCAAGATTGGCCCGCATCGGGACAGCATGCGAACAAGGCTGGGCGAGCTGCTTGGACTTGACCTGACTTGCGTTAGCGTGAAGGCAACCACGACCGAGATGCTGGGGTTTACCGGTCGTGGTGAGGGAATCGCCGCTCAGGCCATGGTAAGCCTGTTTCGAACCTGAAACTGGAGACTCGTATGGATCAGGGCAACCTCCTGCCGAGCGATATCGACGATCTGGCCGAGCGCGTTGTCGAGGAAAACGCGCGTCAGGGCCGCAAGGTCGTGCTGGCTGAAAGCTGCACCGGCGGGCTGGTCGCTGCCGCGTTGACCGAGATTCCCGGCTCATCCGCCGTGCTCGATCGCGGCTTCGTGACCTACTCAAACGAATCGAAGATCGACGGGTTGGGCGTCTCGAGCGAGATCATCGAAACCTTTGGCGCGGTCTCGATCGCCTGCGTCTGGGCCATGGCCAAGGGCGCGCTCGAGCGCAGCAATGCCGATGTTGCCGTCGCGATCAGCGGTGTGGCAGGCCCCGATGGCGGTACCGATCTCAAGCCAGTGGGCACGGTCGTTTTCGCCCGCGCCCTGCGCGATTCGGAAGATGAGCCGGAAGGCGAGCTCAAACATTTCGACGGCAATGATCGCGCCGAGATCAGGCGTCAGGCGACGGTCTGCGCGCTCGAACTGCTGTTGCCGTAGAGCTCCGCCGCGCGCGCTTCGAAGGCCTGGACCATACGCCGGAACGCGCGGTCGAAATACTGGCCGGCCATGGCCTCGAACACCCTGCTCTTGAATGTGAATTCGACGGTGAAGTCGACTTCGCATCCACCATCCGGCGCGGGAGTGAACTCCCACTTGTTGTCGAGATCGCGTAGCGGGCCGTCGACATAATGCACATCGATCAAGCCCGGACGGTGCTTGTGCACCTTGGATGTGAACTTCTCGCGCAGCGATTTGAACCCCACCACCATGTCGGCGATCATTTCGCTCTCGCTGTCGGACCTAATACGCGTGGCGACGACCCAGGGCAGGAATTCGGCATAACGACCGACATCGGCGACCAGATCGAACATCTGCTCGCAGCTATAGGGTAAGTGCCGCTTTTCGCGGATGCCTGGCATCAGGTGGCTTGCTTCGCCAGTTTTGCGGCACGCGCTGCCCGCATTTCGGCGAAATCGTCGCCCGCATGATAGCTCGAGCGTGTCAGCGGAGTCGCTGCGACCTGCAGGAAGCCCTTTGCGCGCGCGATAGAGCCATAGGCCTTGAATGCCTGCGGATTGACGAACTCCTCGACCTTGGCGTGTTTGGGCGTAGGCTGGAGATACTGCCCCATGGTGATGAAATCGACTCCGGCGCTGCGCATGTCGTCCATCACCTGATGCACTTCGAGCCGCTGTTCGCTCAGCCCCAGCATGATGCCCGATTTGGTGAAGATCAGCGGGTCGTGATGTTTCACCTCTTCCAGCAGGCGCAGTGAGGCATAGTAGCGCGCACCCGGCCGGATCGTGGGATAGAGCCGCGGCACCGTTTCAAGATTGTGGTTGAAGACATCGGGACCCGCCTCGCAAATCTCCTCGACCGACTGGCGCATGCGGCCCTTGAAGTCGGGCGTGAGGATTTCGATCGTCGTTTCCGGGGTCTCTCGGCGCAGTGCCTTGATGACTTTCACGAACTGCCCTGCCCCGCGATCGGGCAAATCGTCGCGGTCGACGCTGGTGATGACGATATGCTCCAGCCCCATTGCGGCGGCGGCAGCAGCAGTATGTTCGGGCTCAAGCGGATCGACCGGCATCGGCATGCCCGTCTTGATATTGCAGAAGCGGCACGCACGGGTGCAGGTGTCGCCCAGGATCATCACCGTGGCATGCTTCTTGGTCCAGCATTCGCCGATATTCGGGCAAGCGGCCTCTTCGCACACGGTATGCAGGTTGAGATCGCGCATCAGCCTGCGCGTTTCCTGGTAGCCCTTGCTGGTGGGCGCTTTCACCCTAATCCAGTCGGGCTTTCGCAGGCGCGGCTCACGCGGCGCGTCATTATTGGGCGGCGTAGAGGAAAGATCGTTCATGGCGCCCATCTAGGCGCGTCGGTCTGCGCTCGCAAGCAGGGCATAGCTATTCCTTTCGGCCTTGCCGCGTGGGCGATTTCGTTGCAGCAGTCAGCTCATGAAGAACTTTGACCAGATGATCGAAGGATATCGCCGTTTTCGCAGCGGAGACTGGCGGCAGCAGCACAGTCGTTGGGATCAGCTCAAGAAGGGGCAGCACCCGAAGGTCATGGTGATTGCTTGCTCGGATAGCCGGGTCGATCCGACGCAGATCTTCGATGTCAATCCGGGCGAGATATTCGTGGTCCGCAATGTCGCTGCACTGGTTCCTCCATTCGAGACTTCGCCGGGGCGTCATGGTGTGTCGGCAGCGCTCGAGTTTGCAGTCCAGTTTCTCAAGGTCCGCGAGATCGTGGTGATGGGGCACGGCATGTGCGGCGGGTGCCTTGCGGCCCTCACCCAAGAGCTACGCGGCAATGAATTGGGCGAAGGCGGTTTCGTCGCTGACTGGATCGAAATGCTCGATCCGGTTCGTGATCCGATCGCGGCAGAGCTGGGAACCAGTGGACGCCCGGCGGAACGGGCGATGGAGCAGGCGGCAGTCAAGGTGAGCCTCGCGAATCTGCGCACTTTCCCTTGCATTCAGGAGAAGGAGGAGCGCGGGTCCTTGACGCTGCACGGCGCCTATTTCGCTATTTCAGATGGGATCCTGCACGTTCTTGATCAGGCAACGGGGCAATTTCGCGCGGCGGAATAATCGCTTGCCGCGTGACACAATGATGCCCATTTAATCGCCATGTCAGAAATCAACGCAGGCAATATTGCCCTCCTGATCGACGCCGATAATGTCGACCCGCGCGGGATCGACGCCGTGCTGACCGTCCTGGCAGAGCTGGGACAGGTCAATATCCGCAGGGCTTACGGAAATTGGGCGAAGGATGCGCTCAAGCGCTGGGGCACAATTACCAATCACTACGGCATCAGGCCGCACCAGCAGTTCGACCTGACGCGGGGCAAGAACGCCACCGATATGGCGATGACAATCGACGCGGTTGACCTGCTCTATCAGGGCAAGGTTGACGGGTTCGGGATCATGAGTTCGGACAGCGATTTCACGCCTCTTGTTACCCGGCTGAGGCAGGACGGCCTGCCTGTCTATTGCTTTGGCGACACGAAAACGCCCGAAGCGCTACGCACTGCGTGCACGCGCTTCATCGACGTCGGCAAGCTGATGAGCGGCGACGAGCGCTATGGCGAGGAGAAAGCGAGCAATGCCGTCGACGAGGAACTTATCGAACTGCTTGGCGGAGCGTGGAAAGCTTCGAGCCGGGATGACGATGGGTTCGCCAAGTTACAGGAAGTCGGCCAGATTGCCGGCAATCGTTCGAGCTTCGATGTTCGCAACTATGGCTTCAAGAGACTGAGCGAACTGATCCGCTCACTCGACCGGTTCGAACTCAAGCGAGGGGACGACGGGCAGATTTACGTCAAGCGCCTTCGCTGACGAAGTCAGGATCAAGGTAGCCGGATAGGCGAACGGCGCGAACCCTTCTTGAGAGTCCGCGCCGTCCAATCAGCACAAATTGTCAGCTATCAGCCTTCAGTGCTGGCCACGGTTGTCGCCGCGGGTGCGGCGGCTCCGGTCTTCTCTGCCATATAGGCTGCCCATAGCATGGCGATCGGCGCGCGCTTGCCGGTGACCTGATCGAAATTGGCCTTGGCGTCCGCAAAATCACCAGCGTCAGACTGCGCGATGCCGAGACGCGTCAAAACGAGATTGCGATCGACGCCGGGCATGTTGAGCGCCTTGGAATAGAATTCCGCGGCCTTGCCCGCTTCGCCATAACTCAGGAAGGCGTCGCCCGCCGCAACGACGGTCCGAATGCCGGCATTTGCTGCCCGCGCATCGCGTTCCAGTGCGGGGAGTTCCGAACGGTCCGCCGCAATGCGGCCCGATGCCATCTTGAGCGCGTCGGCAATATAGATGTCGTCCTTGCTCACATGGCCGGACGCGTAACCCTGGTTGATTACGGTCTGGACTTCCTTCGGCAGGCGGCGCGCATCGGCGGCCTCGACATAGTCGATATACTCCTGCTTGTTCTTGATCGTCCCCTTGCGGTAATTCAGCCGCATCAGGTCGAGCATTTCAGCCCCGGCATATTCGTTCAGGTTGCGCGCAATATTGATCGCGTCACGCCAGTTGGATTCGGAAGGATAATCGCCGATCCAGCCGGTCACGAACTTGTAAACCTTGGGGTTCGAGGCGTTGTAAGCCACCGAAAGACCGCGCCGATACCATTGCACGTCGACTGGCTGCCCAGCAGCCTTCTGCTCGGCAATGGCGGTGCTGAGATAGTCCAGGCCTTCATCGATCCGATTTTCATTGAAATAGCTTTCCGCCATTGCAATTCGCAGAGCGGCAGGGGTGACCTCGGCGGTCGAAAAGTTGTGCTGAATCGCCTGCTCGAGATAGGCGCGCGCCTGGGTATGTTTCCCAGCGACCGTCGCAAGCTGGTAGCCGAGGAAGTTGAACTTGCCGAGATTGGCTTCGTCGATCTTGCCGCTCTCCAGCATCAGGCCGATGCCCTGGAGCTGCAGGTCCTGATTCTGGGCCTTGAGCCCGACATTGTAGGCCATGCTGCCAGCGGCGTTCTTTTCGTCAGGTGTGTTGGCAAGCGCAACCAGGGCCGGGATCTGTGCAGCCGTGGCGTTCATGTCGGCTCCTTCGGTATTCAGAGCTTCCTGAACCGGCGTGAACGCGGCCACGAATTCCTTCGAATAGGGCGCAGCCTTCTTCTCTTTCTTCTTCGCGTAGGCGGGCTGAGCTGCGACCGTTCCGATCAGCGCAGTTCCGGTAGCAAGTGCGATAGCGAGCGCAATGTGCGAAGCTGGCTTCTTCCGGGCACGTGGCTTACGGTCAAAAGGCGTCATTTTGGTACTCTCCTGGGATAAACTTGGCGCCCCTCACAGGCGCTGGACACACTCTCGCGGCTCCAATGGACCGCCTACTTTCAATTTGCAAATCCTCGTAGAAGGATGCGGCTGAACGCGCATTGAATGCGGCAATCCGCCCGACTTCGGCGATAAGTTTCCTTCGTGCTGCACTTTATGTGGAAAACGACGCAGTTGAGCCAGTTTTGTTCCGGCAATTGGTGGTGAATTCGGGGTGCGCTCCCTACATTGGAGCGGATAACTCTACTCAGGAAAAAGACAAGAAACGGGCCCGTTTTGAGCGACGAAACCGACACCATTGCCCCGCCCGCACCGATGGGTGAATTCGAACGCATCGACATCGTCGATGAGATGAAAACCAGCTATCTCGATTACGCGATGAGCGTGATCGTCAGTCGCGCACTGCCCGATGTGCGCGACGGTTTGAAGCCGGTCCACCGGCGTATCCTCTATGCCAGCCAGGAAGGCGGATTTGTCGCCGGCCGGCCCTATCGCAAGAGCGCCAAGATCGTCGGCGACGTGATGGGTAACTACCACCCGCACGGCGATAGCGCGATCTACGATGCGCTGGCGCGCATGACGCAGGATTGGTCGCTGCGCGTCCCGCTGATTGACGGGCAAGGCAATTTCGGTTCGATGGATCCGGATCCGCCGGCCTCGATGCGTTACACGGAAGCGCGGCTGGCGCGGGTCGCCAACAGCCTGCTTGACGATCTCGACAAGGACACTGTCGATTTTGCCGACAACTATGACGGGTCGCGCAGCGAACCGACAGTTCTGCCCGCCCGCTTTCCCAACCTGCTGGTCAATGGAGCCGGCGGCATTGCGGTGGGTATGGCCACCAATGTCCCGCCGCACAATCTGGGCGAAGTCATCGACGGCTGTCTCGCCTTCATTGAAGACCCGGCCATCAGCAATGAAGAATTGATCGAGATCATTCCCGGCCCCGATTTTCCCACTGCCCCGCTGATCTTGGGGAAGTCTGGCGCCAAGGCGGCTTATACCACCGGGCGCGGATCGATCCTCATGCGCTGCCGCCATGAGATTGAGGAAAGCCGTGGCGACAAGCGCGCGATCGTACTCAGTTCGATCCCCTATCAGGTCGGCAAATCGGGCCTGGTCGAGAAGATCGCCGAAGCGGCCAAGGACAAGCGGATCGAAGGCATCTCCGACATCCGCGACGAAAGCTCGCGCGAAGGTGTGCGTGTGGTGATCGACCTCAAACGCGATGCGACGCCTGACGTGGTGCTCAACCAGCTTTGGCGACATACACCGGCGCAGGCGAGTTTCCCGGCCAATATGCTGGCAATCCGTGGCGGTCGGCCGGAAACGCTGACGCTGCGCGACATCGTGCAGAGCTTCATCGGCTTCCGCGAGGAAGTCATCACCCGTCGCACCAAGTTTGAACTCAACAAGGCGCGTGACAGGGCGCATATCTTGCTGGGGTTGGTCGTCGCGGTATCCAACCTGGACGAGGTTGTCGCGATCATTCGCGGTTCGTCCAATCCGGCGGACGCGCGCGCCAAACTGCTTACGCGGGATTGGCCGATCGGGGACATTGCGCAATATATTCGCCTGGTCGAAGCGATCGAACCCAATGCCGAGCAGGAAGGCGGCACCTACCGCCTATCGGAACGCCAGGTGAAAGCGATCCTGGATCTGCGGCTGCATCGCCTGACAGCGCTGGGCCGAGACGAGATCGGCGACGAGCTCAAGGAACTGGCGGCGGCAATCGAGGAATATCTCTCGATTCTGGCTGACCGCGTGAAGCTCTATCGCGTCATGCGCGAGGAGCTGGAGGAAGTTAAGGCAACCTACGCCACGCCCCGCGTGTCGGAAATCGCTCCGGCCTGGGACGGGTTGGAAGATGAAGATCTGATCGAGCGCGACGAGATGGTCGTGACGGTGACGCTCGATGGCTACATCAAGCGTACCCCGCTCTCGACCTTCAGGGCGCAAGCACGCGGCGGCAAGGGCCGCGCAGGCATGTCGACCAAGGAGGAGGACGCCGTATCGGAGATGTTCGTCACATCGACGCACAATCCCGTGCTGTTCTTCTCCACCGCGGGCAAGGTCTATCGTCTCAAGGTCTGGAAACTGCCCGAAGGCGGGCCGGCCACGCGCGGCCGCCCGATCGTGAACATGCTTCCCGCGCTCGACGACGGCGAAACGATCCGCACGGTTCTACCTTTGCCTGAAGATGAGGATAGCTGGGGCGCACTCTCAGTCGTCTTCGCGACGGCCAAGGGTAACGTCCGCCGCAACAGCATGGACGCCTTCGCCAATATCCCCTCGAACGGCAAATATGCCATGAAATTCGATGAGGACAGCAACGACCGGCTGATCGGCGTTGCCTTGCTTGAATCGACCGACGATGTCCTGCTTGCGAGCCGGATGGGCAAGGCGATCCGCTTTGCAGGCGACGATGTGCGCGAGTTCACTTCGCGTACTTCAACCGGTGTCCGCGGTATGAAGCTGAAACCCGATGACGAAGTGGTTTCGCTCTCGATCCTTCACCGGGTCGGCACCGATCCCGAAGAGCGCGAGCAATATGTCAAGTTCGCGCCGTGGAAAGCGGAGAAGGAAGGCGAGCCCGATCTGACTGCGGATCGCTTTGCCGAATTGCAGGAGAACGAGCAGTTCATCCTGACGGTCTGCGCCAACGGTTATGGCAAGGTCTCCACCGCCTATGAATACCGGCGCATCGGCCGCGGCGGTCAGGGCATCGTCAATATCGACAATATCAAGCGCAACGGCCCGGTCGTGGCGAGCTTCCCGGTCAGCCATGGCCAGCAGCTCATGCTGGTGACGGACCAGGCCAAGCTGATTCGCTTGCCGCTCGATCTGCGGCATCTTGTCGAAGACGAGGAGCGTGCCGACAAGGCATTCCGGATTATCGGGCGAAGCTCTGCCGGTGTGCGGCTGTTTAACGTTTCGGAAGGCGAAACCATCGTCAGCGCGGTTCGGATTGACGAAACAGAGGCTCCGGAAGACGAAGCCGAGGAAGCGGTTGCGGAAGAAATGATGAACCGTCGTGGTGGCGATGACCTGAGCGAACAGCAGACAACTCCGCATTCGGACAAGGACATCGACGGCGAGCCGGAGAATTAGGATGACTTAGGGTGCTGCCTCGGTCGCGCCCTATTCGTCCTCTTCGGCAAGCTCGTGGCGCAGGACCTGCGTCACGCCTGTCGCGATCAGGAACTGCCCGATAAAATAGAGCGGCCAGATCAGATAATGCGGAAGATCTCCCAGATCGATCGGACCCAATCGGCTGAAGATCAGGAAGTCGGAAATAACGAACATCACAGCGCCCAGCCCCACGCGATAACGCGGAAAACGGCTCATCCAGGCGGTCGAGGCCATTCCGCCCAACGACAGGCCATACAGCGCAACGCCATAGTCGCGCGCGAGGAACCAGCAGATCAACGGCGTGCCAAGCAGGAGCGCGACTGCGAGCGCCTTCTGGCTACCGGTCACATGATGTCGCGGATGGCGCAGATAAAGCGAGATGGCGGCCAGATGGGACAGGAAGAAAGCGAATCCTCCTGCTTCGAGCGAGAGTTCGATCGCCATGTCGCCCGCTGCGGATAGCGCCATGACGAGCGTAAGGATCAGCGAATCATTTCCGACCCCGCGGCGATAGGCATAGGCCGCCAGCGCCGCCACGGCGGCGCCCTTCACAAGAATCAGCCAGGCTTCGGGAAAGGGGGCATCCCGCAGAAAATAGAATGCGACCGCCGCGATAAGCGCAGCCAGCAACCAGGGGCGATGATTGACCAGCGCGCGTTTGGGCATGGGCGATCCTTCCTGTCAGCGTGTGTGGACTTGCAGGAGCCACCCCGCAAGTTCTAGGGGCCGCGCATGACACACGATGTCCACATCATTGGCGGCGGGCTCGCCGGGAGCGAGGCCGCCTGGCAACTTGCGCGGCGCGGCTTCAGCGTGCGCCTGTCGGAAATGCGGGGCAGCGGAGAAACCACTCCGGCACACCAGACCGATGGCCTCGCCGAACTGGTCTGTTCCAACAGCTTCCGCAGCGACGATAGCGACAAGAATGCGGTTGGCTTGCTCCATCACGAGATGCGGCAGCTCGATTCGCTCATCATGCGCGCGGGCGAAGATGCGCGCGTGCCGGCTGGCAGCGCGATGGCAGTCGATCGGGATGTGTTTTCGGCCAATGTCCAGCGCGCACTTGAAGAACATCCCAATGTCACCGTGGTGCGTGAGCGTATCGACGCCTTGCCCGAATCGGGCATGACCATCGTGGCGACCGGACCGCTGACTGCGCAGGCGCTGGCAGGCAGCATCGTCGCAGCGACCGGACAGGAACGGCTTGCCTTCTTCGATGCGATCGCGCCGATCGTCCATCGCGATAGCATCGACATGGATATCTGCTGGATCCAGTCGCGCTGGAACAAACGCACCGAAGTTTCCAACGAAGACGGCGACTACATCAATTGCCCGATGACAAGGGAGCAGTACCTCGCCTTTCATCAGGGATTGCTCGATGGCGAGAAGACTGAGTTCCGCGAGTGGGAAAAGGATACGCCCTATTTCGATGGCTGCATGCCGATTGAAGTGATGGCGGCGCGCGGAGTAGACACTTTGCGATTTGGACCGATGAAGCCCGTCGGCCTCGACAATCCGCGCGACTGCACGCCGGAGTTTCCGCAAGGCCGCTGGCCCTATGCGGTGGTTCAACTAAGGCAGGACAATAAGCTCGGCACGCTATGGAACATGGTCGGTTTCCAGACCAAGCTGAAATACGCCGCGCAGGTCGAACTGTTCCGCACCATTCCAGGGCTGGAGAATGCCGAGTTCGCGCGGCTGGGCGGGTTGCATCGCAACACTTTCCTCAATTCGCCTATGCTGCTTGACCGGCAATTGCGACTGAGGAACGCGCCGCATATCCGCTTTGCCGGACAGGTTACGGGCTGCGAGGGATATGTCGAAAGCTCTGCGGTTGGGCTGATGGCCGGGATGATGGCGGCGTGCGAACTGGCGGGCCGCGAGTGGCCCCCCCTACCCCGCACTACCGCGCTGGGTGCATTGCTCAGTCACATTACAGGCGACGCCGAGGCGGACACCTATCAACCGATGAACGTCAATTTCGGGCTTTTCCCACCGCTACACGACGTGAAGAAGAAGCAGCGCAAGGAAGCCTATACCGCACGCGCCAAGGCCGATCTTGGCGAATGGCTGGCCGGGTTCGAGAGCGTTCCCGCCTGAGTGTCAGCAACGGCATTTGGGTTTTGCAACCCGCTTTGGCGCAGTGGTGGCGAACTCCTGCGGTGTGAGCCTGCCGTCGCCATCGCTATCGGCCCCATCGAAACGTTCAGCCGTGGTCACTGCCCATTCCTCGAATGTCAGTAGATTGTTCCCATCGACATCCAGCTTGCGGAAGCCGTCGCTGCGGGTCGAAAGCATTTCGTTGCGGGTGATGGTGAGGTCGCGATTGCGGTCGTAACGGAAGAAGCGAATCTGCTCACGCGTCAATTCGCTCGCTTCAGGCGGCTGCGGGCCCGTCATATCGGCGGGGTCGGTTATCGGCAGATCTTCGGGAGACAAGGCTTCCTCCACCTCGGGCGGCGGAGGCGCCTTCTCTTCGACCTGCGCCCTGCCCTGCCACCAATAGAGGCCGACGCTGGAGAGGATCAGTCCCAGAAACAAGCCGAGCACCATACGGCCCATCGCGAATCTCCCTGCAATTAGCGAAGGATAGCCGTTCTCAGCGGCCCAGCAAACCGGCTCTGAGAGCGGTAAGCGCAGCCCCCCTTCCCTCCATCAGTGGACGGCCCCCGCGCCTGAGCGAACGCAGCGCCAGTGCATCGAGTACTGCAAGTCCGCGCAATGCGCGCGGAAGGGCAGTTCTTCGTGTTGCCAATTTGCTTGCGAGATCGAGCATCATCGCGCGCTCGTCCTGATCGGAAAGGTTCGCCGCTGCATCCACCAGCGCCCAACGCTGTGCGGATATGGCGATGTCGCCTGCCTCACCCTCATCGCCAGGCAGCACAAGGAAAGGCTCTGCGCGTGCAGCGGCAAAGGCCAACGCGGCTTCGCGCGGCAATGGCGGCTCGGCAAGCAGATGTTCCCAACCCTCCACCAGCCGTGTCAGCGCATGTTCGCGGCCTTGCCAGTGCTCACCGATCGCATCGAGAACGGCATCGCCTGTGGGTCGCTCCTCCACCGGCTTGGCAAGCATGTCGCGCCACCATGCAAGCCGCATCTGCGCCAGCATTGGTTCGGTCGCCGCGCTGACGATTCGCGCCAGCCTCTGGTCGAGCGCGAAGAACGTCGCCAGCGGCGCGCGCATCGTTGCCGGAGTATAGGCCAGCGCAAGCCGCAGTTCGGGCGCAAGGCCCTCTGCTTCCAGCGCTTCCACGTCAGTCGCGATAACAGACCTTTTTCACCGCTTCGACGATACGCGGCACGTCGATCAGCGCGATCTTCTCGAGATTGGCTGCATAGGGCAGCGGCACATCCTCGTTGCAGACACGCATGACCGGAGCATCGAGGTAGTCAAAGCCTTCCTCCATGCAGACTGCCGTCACTTCGGATGCGATCGAGCAGGTCGGCCAGCCTTCCTCCGCGATCACCAGCCGGTTGGTCTTGGCCAGGCTTTCGAGGATGGTCTGGTGATCGAGTGGGCGCAGCGTGCGAAGGTCGATAACTTCGGCATCGATGCCCTCTTCCGCGAGCTGCTCAGCCGCCTGGAGCGAATAGCCGACGCCGATCGAATAGCTGACGATGGTAACGTCATTGCCTTCGCGCACGACGCGCGCCTTGCCGATCGGCAGCACGTAATCGTCGAGGTCGGGCACATCGAAGCTGCGCCCATAGACCAGCTCGTTTTCGAGGAATACCACCGGGTCCTCGCTACGGATTGCAGCCTTCATCAGCCCCTTGGCATCGGCTGAGTCATAGGGCGCGATCACGATCAGGCCGGGAACGGCGGCGTACCAAGGGCCGTAGTTCTGGCTGTGCTGTGCGGCAACGCGGCTGGCCGCGCCGTTCGGCCCGCGGAACACGATCGGGCAGCGCATCTGGCCGCCCGACATATAGTTCGTCTTGGCCGCCGAATTGATGATGTGGTCGATCGCCTGCATGGCGAAGTTGAAGGTCATGAACTCGACGATCGGACGCAATCCGCCCATCGCCGCGCCTGTTCCGATCCCGGCAAAACCATATTCGGTGATCGGCGTGTCGATGACGCGCTTGGGCCCGAACTCATCCAGCAGGCCTTGCGTTACCTTGTAGGCGCCCTGATACTCGGCGACTTCTTCGCCCATCACGAAGACACGCTCGTCAGACCGCATTTCCTCGGCCATGGCATCGCGCAACGCTTCGCGAACGGTCACGCTGGTGAAGTTCGTGCCTTCGGGAATGGCTGGATCACTGACGGATTGCGCCACCGGCTTGGCGGGCGCTGGCGCCGTTTCGGCAGGTGCCGGTGCCGGAGCAGGTTCGTTCGGCGCTTCGGCCACAGCAGGAGCCGGTGCGGCAGCGGCTTCGGATACGTCCTCGCCCTCGCCTGCAAGCGTGGCGATAACAGTACCGACCGCGACATTCTCCGTGCCCTCGGGCACCATGATCTTCGCCAGCGTGCCTTCGTCGACCGCTTCGAATTCCATCGTCGCCTTGTCGGTTTCGATTTCGGCAATGATGTCGCCAGAGACGATCTCATCGCCTTCCTGCTTGAGCCAGCGGGCGAGCGTACCCTCTTCCATAGTCGGGGAGAGCGCAGGCATCTTCAGTTCAATCGCCATCAGTAGCTCTCCACCAGAACGTCAGTGTAGAGTTCGTTTGGTTCCGGCTCGGGCGAGCTTTCCGCAAAGTCGGCCGCCTCGGCTACGCGCGCACGGATCGCCTTGTCGATTGCCTTGAGTTCCTCTTCGGTCTTGCCGTTTTCGAGCAGCACCTTCTTGAGCCCTTCGATCGGATCCTTGTGCTCGCGCACGTCCTGCACTTCCTCGCGGGTGCGGTATTTGGCGGGATCGGACATCGAATGCCCGCGATAGCGATAGGTGTTGCACTCCATCAGCACGGGGCCGCCACCATCGCGCACATGCTTGAAGGCGATCTCCGCCGCCTGGCGAACCTCCAGCACATCCATGCCATTCACATCCATGCCCGGGATGCGGAATGCGGTGCCGCGGCGGTGGAACTCGGTCTCGGCGCTCGACCGGCCGACCGCAGTGCCCATCGCATACTGGTTGTTTTCGATCACAAACACGATCGGCAGGTTCCAGAGTGCCGCCATGTTGAATGTCTCGTAGACCTGGCCCTGGTTGGCCGCACCGTCTCCGAAATAGGCGAGGCAGAGACCGCCGTCTTCATTGTATTTGTGGGCCAGCGCGAGGCCCCCGCCGAGCGACACCTGCGCGCCGACGATACCGTGCCCGCCATAGAATTTGTGCTCGGTCGAGAACATGTGCATCGACCCGCCCTTGCCCTTGGAAATGCCGGCCTGTCTGCCGGTCAGCTCTGCCATGATGACATTGGGATCAATGCCATAGGCGAGCATGTGGCCATGGTCGCGATAGCCGGTAATGACGCTATCGAGCCCACCGGTAAGCGCCGACTGCAAGCCGACGGCGACCGCTTCCTGCCCGATATAGAGGTGACAGAATCCGCCGATCAGCCCCAATCCGTAGAGCTGGCCCGCTTTTTCCTCGAACCGCCGGATAAGCAGCATTTGCTCATAGAACCTGAGCATTTCTTCCGCACTCGCATCGTAGCGCGGCTTCTTCTCATGCGCTTCCTGGAGTGAGTGAAGGATGAAATCCGGGTTATCTGCGGCGGCCTTCTTGGCCGGTGTTTTTCGCGCTTTCGCGGATCTTGCCAAAGTCATTTCCTTGCTTCGTGACAAGGCCCCCGGGGAGTGACGGGCCGAGGCCAGCTATAGGCGCAAGGCATCGCTTTACGCAACGGAATCTCCGGTCCCTGCATACGAAATCAAGCGGCGATCAGCTTAAACTTATTGCTCGTCGAGCGTGATGACCACTTCGTCCGGATGGACGACATTGAGATTTGAGCGAAGCAGTTCCCCGACCAAGTCAGGGTCCGCCGCATCGGGATCGAGCATGTCGACCCTATTGCGCAGCTCGTCGCGCTTCTCCGTTAGCGCCGCGATCTGCGCTTCGCGTTGCTCCAGCACGGTCGCACTCTCGTTCCACGCAAGCAATCCGGTGGGCCCGGCCACCGCGAATCCGGTCAGCACAAGCAGGCCGGCCAAGGCCAGCGCTTGTCTCACTTGTTCATTCGGTGGCTTGCGCATCGATCCCTTGCACCTCTTCATAGACCACAGAATCATAGTTAACCGGTGGATTCAAGGGCTTTGTGCCCGCAATCAGCCGCAATGCGACGAGCCGAATGCATCCTGCCCTCCCCTTCGTGCACGATGGACAAAGGTGCGTGCGGATGCGAAGCCTGAACTATGAAGGCAAGAATCTGCCGTTAGTTCAGGAAACGAAAGGGATAGTTCGGGATCATGGCCCAGACCATCAATAACCAGCTCAGCACGATGTGGTACGGTTTTGCAGAGTCCATTCCGAGCCTGTCCATTGCACTGATCCTGCTGATGGTCACGGGGATCATCGCCAGTTTCGCGGTCAAGATCGCCGACAGGCTGATCGGCAAGACCGAATTGCGCCCTTCATTGCGCAACCTGATCGAGACGCTGGTCAAGCTGGGCGTGTGGCTGCTGGGATGGTTCATCGCTGCAATCGTGGTCTTCCCCGACCTGACGTTTGGAAGCCTGATTGCCGGCCTTGGCATCGGTGCGGTCGCGATCGGGTTCGCGTTTCAGGACATCTTCGAGAATTTCCTCGCCGGTGTGCTCATCATGCTGCGCGAAAAGATGCGCATCGGCGACATCATCGAATGCGAAGGGATCACGGGCAAGGTCGAGCACATAACCTTGCGCGAAACGCACATTCGCTCCGCTTCGGGAGAATTGACGGTCGTGCCCAATTCGATCCTGTTCAAGAACCCGGTCGAAATTCTCACTGACGTTGAGCAGCGCTGCCATACCGTTGTGGTCGGCGTCGCCTATGACAGCGATCTCGACAAGGCGTCGGAAGTGATCCGCAAGGCTGTCGAATCCGCTGAAGGAGTCGATGCGGCAAAGGGGATCGACGTCTTCGCCCATGAGTTCAATTCCAGCTCGATCGATTTTCTGGTGCGGTGGTGGGCGGGCTCCACTCCGCGCGCAGGCCATGAAAGCCGCGACCGCATCGTGCGTGGTATCAAGCGCGGGCTGGACGAAGCCGGGATTGAGATCCCATTCCCCTACATCACGCATACCTTCAAGGATAAGGTGCCGCTGGGAAATGTGGATTGAGGGGGTTTCCCGCCTCAAGTAGCGAAGCGATAGGCGGAAAAGAATCGCCTCAAGTAGCGAAGCGATAGGCGGAAAACATGGTGCGCCCGACAGGATTCGAACCTGTGGCCCCCAGATTAGGAATCTGGTGCTCTATCCTGCTGAGCTACGGGCGCCCAAGGCGGGCCTTTACTTGGGTAAGCACGGTCGCGCAACGACAGGATTGTCCTTCGCTTCGCTACGGACGTCTACGCTTTGCTCCGACTCCGAACCTGTGGCCCCCAGATTAGGGAAGCGCAGCTGTCCAAAGAACAATCTGATGCTCTATCCTGCTGAGCGATGGGGACATTCGAGCGCCGTTCAGGTGTGCGTGGAAACGAAAGCAATCAGTTGAGTTCTTCGGGCGGCGCGATGGGAAACGGCAGCGGTGCGACCGAAATACCTTCATCCAGAAGGTTCTGCGCCTCCTCGCTGCTGGCGCGGCCATGGATCGGCTTTTCGTCCTGCTCGCCATAATGCATCGCGCGCGAATGTTCGGCGAACTTGTCTCCAACCCAGGTGCTGTTCTTCAGCGCTTTCTCCTGCGCCTTGGCTAAAGCCGCGAGGGCTTTCTGGACTTCGGCCGGCATCGGCTTGTTGGAAACAGGGTGCTGTTCTTCCATCGCGCGGGGAGCGGTTGAGGTGTCCTGCGTATTGGCCTTGGCAGGTACAGCGGGCGCCATCGGCGCCTTGCCGACGGCGGGCGTGCCGCATTGCGGGCAGCACAACAGGCCGCTCGCCTGCTGGTCGGAGAAGTCGCTTGACGAGCCGAACCAGCCTTCGAACCGGTGGCCCTCGTCACAAATGAGATCGAAAACTATCATCGTGCCAGCCTATTTGGCGATTGCGCGACGGTTGGCAAGGCTTGGCAGCTGATTGCGGACTTCAGCGATGCGGCCCAGATCGAGATCGGCGAAGCCCAGTCCCGGCTTGTCGCCACCCATGTCGAGCAGAACCTCGCCCCACGGGTCCACCACCAAACTATGTCCATATGTGCGCCTGCCATCTTCGTGTTCACCCACTTGCGCAGCGGCGATCACGAAGGCGCTCGCCTCGATCGCGCGGGCGCGTTGCAGCACATGCCAATGGTCGCGCCCGGTTGGCACGGTGAAGGCGGCGGGAACGGCGATTGCATCACAGCGTTCCTGGCCGAGCGCATCGAACAGCGCCGGGAAGCGAATGTCATAGCAAATGGTCAGCCCCAAGCGGCCGAGCGGAGTATCTTCGACGGTGACGACTTCCTCGCCGGCTGCGTATGCGGCGCTTTCGCGCCAGCTCTCGCCGCTCGCCAGTTCGACGTCGAACATGTGGATCTTGTCATAGCGGGCCGCGATGCGACCATCCGCATCGATCACGAAGCTGCGGTTGGCCCAGCGCCCGTCACCCCTGGCTACCGCAAGTGAGCCCAGCGCCACCATAAGGCCGTGCTGGCGAGCCGCCTTGACGGCCGCATCGAGGACCTCGTTGTCCTCCTCTTGCACTATCTTTGGAGACGCGCGGCTGCGATCACGATCGAGCAAACCGCACATTTCCGGCGTGAACAGCATTTGCGCCCCGCCCTCACGTGCTGCACTGATGGCATCGCAGATGGCCCGCGCATTGGCGTGCGGGTCGATCCCACTGGTCATCTGGAGAATGGCGATGCGGGTCATTTGATGGCCTTAACCCGCCAGCAGGGTATCGAGCTTGCCGTCGCGTTCAAGCGCGTGGAGCTCATCCGATCCGCCAATATGGGTTTCGCCAATGAAGATCTGGGGAACCGTGCGCGCGTCGGGCGCCCGCTGCAACATCTCATCGCGTTTCGGACCACCCAGGGTGATGTCGAACTCGCTGAACTCAACTCCCTTTTGGTCGAGCAGCCGCTTGGCACGATAGCAATAGCCACAACCGAACTTGGTATAGATGTGCACTTGAGGCGTACTCATTTCAACTCCTTGAAATATAATAGGTTCTGTGTCGCATCTGCTATCTTGAACGACGAAAATTCATCCCTATCTTCTGATTGTGGCCATTCGCCGAAAACGGGATTGGCCATTCGGAGAGACGGGAATGCTGCGTTACGCAGGTTCCCGGAAATGTTCAAATTGCTCAACAGAGGATTTGTTTCGATGCCAAGACTTGATTTTACCCCCTATCGCCGCACGACCGTTGGTTTCGACCATCTGTTCGATCTGCTCGAAAGCCAGGTCCGCAACAATGGCGGCGACAATTACCCTCCCTTTAACATCGAACGGCGCGGTGATGACAATTATCGCATCACGCTGGCCGTTGCCGGATTCCGCCCGGCGGATATCGACATCACTGCCCAGCAAAACCTGCTGGTCGTTCAGGGTCGCAAGCGCGACGAGGTGCAGGATGGCGAAATGCTGCATGTCGGCATCGCCAATCGAGGCTTCGAACGCCGCTTCGAACTGGCTGACTATGTGCGCGTCGAAGGTGCCGATCTGGCGGACGGTCTGCTGGTGATCGATCTGGTACGCGAAGTGCCGGAGGCGATGAAGCCGAAGAAAATCGCCGTGAACGGGCAAAGCACGCTCAAGGCCGTACCCGCCGGAGACGATGCGGACGAAGCCGACGCGGCCTGAAATCTTCCGGCCCGCCGATTTTCCGAATTAAGCTGAATCAAATTGGGGGCGGATCTAGGTCCGCCCCCGCGACCTTTAAGTCGCCTCGACCGGAAGCCTCCGTCCGGGTCGCTGAAGACGGAGGATTCCGGTGCGAGCTCGATCGGACGCGCCAATGGCGCCGTCCATAATAATGTAATGCAACTCTGCTGCCCCACCAGCCCTTTAGGAAAACCTAAGGGCGATGCAGAGAGTTACGGGGAAAACGCCTGTAGGCGCAAGGAAAAAACGCGAAACTTGTAAAAACGCGCCACAATATTGCGCAAATCGCAATTATGTGACGGTGAGCGGCGATCCAGCGACGGAGAATTACCTTCGCCAGCGCACCGCGAATCCGCAAAAACGCAGCCGGACGAGCGGGCTAGCTGCGCTTGCTCACTCCTATCCGCGCTTGGGCCTTGACCTTAGAACAGCCGCGACTGCTCCAGCGCTGCGGCAATAAACCCGGCAAACAGCGGATGTGGATCAAATGGCTTCGACTTCAGCTCCGGGTGGAACTGAACGCCGACGAACCAGGGATGGTCGGGCCGCTCGACGATTTCCGGGAGGAGGCCATCGGGCGACATGCCCGAGAATACGAGGCCCTGCTTCTCCAATGGATCGATATAGGCGCCGTTGACTTCATAGCGGTGGCGATGCCGTTCGGAGATCGCAGTTTCTCCACCGTAGATCTGCGAGACATGGCTATTGGGCGAGAGCCTGGCTTCGTAGGCCCCAAGCCGCATCGTGCCGCCCAGATCGCCGCCCGCTTCGCGCTGCTGCAATCCCTCTTCACTCATCCATTCGGTGATGATGCCGACCACCGGCTCGCTCGTTTCACCGAACTCGGTGGAAGAAGCCTTTTCGTACCCGGCCTCCCTCGCCCCTTCGATGCAGGCCATCTGCATTCCCAGGCAAATGCCGAAGAAGGGCACCTTGCGCTCGCGGGCGAATCGTACGCTTGCAATCTTGCCTTCGCTGCCACGTTCGCCGAACCCGCCCGGCACCAGGATGCCGTGCATCGGTTCAAGCTTGGCGGCGATGTCCGAATCGTCCTCTTCGAAAATCTCCGCATCGATCCAGCGAATGTTGACCTTCACCCGGTTCGCCAGGCCACCATGGATCAGCGCTTCGTTGAGCGACTTGTAGGCATCGGGCAGCCCGACATATTTGCCAACCACGCCGATTGTCACTTCACCTTCTGGGTGGAAGTAGCGGTCGGTCACGTCTTCCCATGCGGCAAGATCGGGTTTCGGAGCATCCTTGATGCCGAATGCACGCAGAACCTCCGCGTCCAGACCCTCGGCATGATATTGCTGCGGCACCGAATAGATCGAGGGCGCATCGAGTGCGGGAATGACCGATTCGGCACGCACGTTGCAGAACTGTGCAATCTTGCGCCGCTCGCCATCGGGCAGCGGATGCTCGCAGCGGCACAGCAGGACATCGGGCTTGATGCCCAGGCTCGCCAGCTCGCGCACGGAGTGCTGCGTGGGCTTGGTCTTCAACTCGCCTGCGGCGGCGATATAGGGCACCAGCGTGACATGGACGGATACCGTCTGATCAGGCTCAAGCTCGTTCCTGAGCTGCCGAATCGCTTCCATGAAGGGCAGCGATTCGATGTCGCCCACCGTGCCGCCAATCTCGCACAGGATGAAATCGTGATCGTCCTGGTCGTCGAGCGCGAACTGCTTGATCGCGTCGGTCACATGCGGAATCACCTGGACCGTCGCACCGAGATAATCGCCGCGCCGTTCCTTCGCGATAATGTCGCGATAGACTCGGCCCGAGGTAATGTTGTCGCTCTGCCGCGCCGATACGCCGGTAAAGCGCTCGTAATGGCCGAGATCGAGATCGGTTTCGGCCCCGTCGTCGGTCACATAGACCTCGCCATGCTGATACGGGCTCATCGTGCCCGGATCGACATTCAGATAGGGATCGAACTTACGGATGCGGACCTTGTAGCCACGCGCCTGCAGGAGGGCAGCAAGCGATGCCGCCATGAGACCTTTGCCGAGCGAGGAGACCACGCCGCCGGTGATGAAAATATACCGCGCCATGGGAGTCGGGCCTTAAGCCTTGAATTGGATTCGGTGCAAGCAAATTGGGATCGCGGCATGTCCGCAATCCACAGCGAAGATGGAATTGGACCTATTCGGTCTGCCCGGCGAGCGGATCGTCGCTGGTGGCTGGCGCAGGCGCATCCGGTGCCGGGGCTTGTCCTGGCTGTGGCTCGACTGCGCCGCCCAGCGGATCGGCCGGTGCCACTTCGCGATCGAGTGTCGAGCTGATTTCGTCAGCGCCGGTCGTCTCCACCGCCACGGCGGCAAGAAGGATCGACAGTGCGACGAACGCCACAGCCAGCCACTTGGTCGTGCGGGTGAGAAAATCGGCCGCTCCGCGTGCGCCCATCAAGCCGCCGGGGCTTCCACCGATACCGAGACCACCACCTTCCGAACGCTGCATCAGGATGACCCCGACCAGCGCGGCGGCGACGATCGCCTGGACAACGGTGAGAAAGAGGAAAAGCGACATGGTTTGTTACTCGAGCAAATTGGTGACGCGCATGTAGGCGCGGCGCGGGTTCAGGACAAGGGGCGATGCCTTCCCTGAGTCCGCAGGATCAGACTTCGCCCGCCTCTGCGGCGGCCAGGGCGATTCCCATGAAGCTGTCTGCGGTAAGGCTTGCCCCTCCCACAAGCGCACCGCCCACTTCCTCGGCGCCCAGCAGTTCGCGGGCGTTCTCGGGCTTGACCGAGCCACCATAAAGGATGCGAACCTCGCTGCCCTGCTCTTCGCCGAACAATTCGACCAGCAGCGCACGGATGGCCTTGTGCATGGCCGAGACGTCTTCCGCAGTTGCGGTGTTGCCGGTCCCGATAGCCCAGATTGGCTCGTAAGCGATGGTGAGCTGTTCAGCTGCATTGGTGAATTGCGGCAAGGAAGCGCGCAACTGGTCGGTCACGAACTTTTCGGCCTTGCCCTTCTGGCGGGTCGCATCGCTTTCACCGCAACACATGATTACGCGCAGGCCGGCAGCCAGAGCGGATTCGGCCTTGGCCTTGACCAGCTCGTTGCTCTCGCCATGGCCTTCGCGGCGCTCGCTATGGCCAAGGATGGTAAATTTAGCGCCGGCATCGGCCAGCATCGAGGCCGAGATATCGCCGGTGAAAGCGCCATCTTCCGAGTGATGGCAATCCTGCGCCCCGATACCGATCTGCTCGGCCTCACGATGGGCGGCGTGGATCAGCGTGAAAGGCGGGGCAATCGCAACCTCGACCTTCATGTTGCGTTGTGCGGCACGATCGATAGCGCGCGCTTCAGAAAGCATCGCACGTGTACCGTGCATTTTCCAGTTTCCGACAATGTAGGGCCGCTGGGCCATGCATCTATTCCTGACGTGAAAACGAATCTTGCCCTTGGATATAGGGCGTGAGGGGCTGGGTCCGCTAGCCGACCTTGGGCTTACAGTCAAAACCGTATGTGACCTGTTGCCGCGAGGTCGCAGGGCCGATAAAGCGCACGCACAAATTCGCCTTTTCGCGCTTGTCCGGCGCAAATTCGGAAGTTCGGCCAATCCATGATCCAAATTTTTCGCAGGTTTTTCTCGTCCAAGCTGGGCCTCGCCATCACTTTGGCTTTCCTCGGGCTGATCGCGCTGGCATTTGCCAGCATGGATATCTCCGGAAACGCCACTTTCGGTGGAGTTTCAGGGGGTGACCGCGTGGCTGTCGTCGGGGATCAGAAGGTCGGCACGGCGGACCTCGCCAATCGCACAACTTCGGCGCTTGACCGTTTGCGTCAGGATGACCCTACTCTGTCGATGAAGGCTTTTGTCGAGCAGGGTGGCCTCGAGGAAGTGCTCGACCAGTTGATCAGCCGCTATGCCGTGGGCAACTATGCGCAAGAACATGGCCTGCGTGCCGGCGACAATCTGGTGAATAGCGAGATCCTGAAGATTTCTGCGTTCCTGGGGGCAGATGGCAACTTCAGCCAGGACGCCTATCGCCAGGTGCTTGCGCAACAAGGTTTAACGGACGCCATGGTGCGCGGCGACCTGCGCGATTCGTTGCTGCAACAGCAGATGATCGATCCTGCGGTTTCGGGTGTTCGCCTTCCGACCAAGATCGCGAAGCATTATGCCGCTCTCCTGCGCGAACGCCGCAAGGGCGCGATCGCCCTGGTTCCGAGCGCGGCCTTTGCTCCCAAGGATGATCCGACAGACGAACAGCTCAAGGCGTTTTACGATGAGAATCGTGCGCGCTACATCCGGCCCGAGCGGCGCACGATCCGCTATGCGAGCTTTGGAATCGGAAGCCTGGACGAAAGCGTCGAGCCGACCGAAGCCGAAATCGCGGCGCGCTTCAAGCGCGATGCCAGCGAATATGCGGCCAAGGAAACCCGCACGCTGACGCAGCTGATCGTACCGACTCAGGACGCTGCCAATACCCTGCGGGACAGAATTGCCGCAGGCGCCTCGATGGAAACCGTCGCCCGCGAAGCCGGTTTCAGCACCACTTCGATCGGTCCGGTCTCGCAATCGGATTATGAAGATTCGTCGAGCGCTGCGGTGGCCAAATCCGTGTTCGAGGCAGAGCGTGGCGCAATCGCCGCCCCTGCCCGCAGCGGACTTGGCTGGCATATCGTGCGCATCGACAAGATCGATCGGACCCCGGCCAAGACCTTGGCGCAGGTGAGCGGTGATATCCGCACTGCCCTGTTGGAGGAGAAGCGCATTGCTGCCCTCGCCGATCTCAGCGCGCGGGTCGAGGAACAGATCGACGAAGGCGCTCCCATGAGCGAAGTCGCCGAGCAATTGGGTGTCAAGGTCTCTACTACGCCTGCGCTGACTGCGGATGGCCGGGTTTATGGTCAGCCTGGCCAGGGTGTACCTCCGGAATTGAGCGGCACGGTGGAAACCGCGTTCCAGATGCGCGAAGGTGAGCCGCAGCTGGCCGAAGTCGTGCGCGGACAGACCTTCCTGATATTCGAAGTTGGTGAGATCACGCCCTCGGCCTCCGCGCCGCTCAGTGACATCAAGGATCAGGTGATAGCGGCATGGCGGCTTTCGGAAGGATCGCGACTGGCGCGCGAGGCAGCCGACCGTATCATTGGCCGGCTTGGCGGTGACGAGCCTGTTGCCACTCTGGCTGCGTCGGTGAGGCAGGAAGAGAAGCCACTTCCTCCCGCCGAAAATGTGGACCTGACCCGTGAGCAGCTTGCCGCGGCCCAAAACGGACAAGTGCCCGCGCCTCTCGCGCTGCTGTTCAGCATGGCCGAAGGAACGTCCAAGCGCCTTGAAGCCCCCAATGATCTTGGTTGGTTCCTGGTCGATCTTGACGAAATCTCCGTGGGGGAACTGGCGGACGACGATCCCATTGTTGCATCTGCCAAGCGCCAGCTCGAAGCGACCGCGACGCAGGAATATTCGGACCAGTTGGTCGCTGCCATGCGCGATGAGCTGGGCGTCGAGCGCAATGACAGCGCAATCCAGGCCGTTCGCAAACAGTTGACCGGTGAGAATTGAGGGGGCCTGAGCTGACTACGCTTGCTCCTGAAAATGCGGATGCGGCCGCGCGCCTTCTGCGTGACGGCAAGCCCGCGCTTGTCTGGCGCCGGGTCGTGGCCGATACGGAAACCCCTGTCGGCGCCGCAGCCAAGCTGATCGAGCCGGGCCGCGGCGACTTCTTGCTCGAATCGGTCGAAGGCGGCGAAGTGCGCGGGCGTTACAGCCTGCTTGGGCTGGATCCCGATCTGGTGTTTCGCGCTTCTGCCCATTCCGCCGAGATCAACCGCCAGTGGAAGCTTGACCGCGACGCATTCGATCCCTGTGCGGGCGACAGTCTGGAAGAGCTGCGTGCGCTAGTGGCCGAGTGCCGGATCGACACGCCTTCCGAGCTGCCACCGGCCCTCGCCTGTCTGGTGGGCTATTTCGGCTATGAGACGATTGGCCTGGTCGAGAAGCTACCGCGTGCGCCCGAAAGCGAACTCGCACTGCCCGACATGCTGTTTGTCCGTCCGCGCCTGATTCTGGTGTTCGATGGTTTGAGCGACGAGCTCTTCTGCATTGCGCCTGTCTGGGCGGGATCGGGCGATCCAGATGCAGCGATCGAGCGCGCGGGCGAGCGTATCGACGAAACACTGCGCGACCTTTCGACGCGGCTGGTCGAACCGGAGCGCGATGCGTCGCTGCCGGATCTCGCGCTCGCCCCGGTAATGGCAGGCGACGACTATAAGGCGATGGTGGCGCGCGCGAAGGACTACATCACGGCGGGCGATATCTTCCAGGTCGTGCTGGCTCAGCGTTTCACCTGCCCCTTCCCGCTCGCGCCCATCTCGCTCTATCGCGCGCTGCGGCGCGTGAACCCTTCGCCTTTCCTCTATTTCCTCGACCTGCCTGGTTTCGCCGTGGTCGGCTCGAGCCCCGAGATTCTGGTGCGGGTGCGCCCGGATAGCGAAGGGCGTGCGGAAATCACCATCCGTCCGATTGCTGGAACCCGCCCGCGTGGGGCCTCCCCCGAAGAGGACCGGGCGAATGAGCAAGGCTTGCTGGTCGACCCCAAGGAATGCGCCGAACA
This sequence comes from Altererythrobacter sp., assembly GCF_050299635.1. NCBI lineage: Bacteria > Pseudomonadati > Pseudomonadota > Alphaproteobacteria > Sphingomonadales > Erythrobacteraceae > Altererythrobacter > Altererythrobacter sp. The sequence continues at coordinate 27,890 of NZ_JBNKWF010000010.1, read as the reverse complement.
CCTCATGTTGCTCGACCTCGGGCGTAACGATGTCGGCCGGGTTTCGGCACGGGGCAGCGTGCGGGTAACTGACAGCTTCACCATCGAACGCTACAGCCACGTCATGCATATCGTCAGCAATGTAGTGGGCGAACTGGCTCCCGAGCACGACGCGCTCGATGCTCTGTTCGCCGGATTTCCCGCAGGTACGGTCAGCGGCGCGCCCAAGATCAGGGCTTGCGAGATCATCGCCGAACTGGAGCCTGAAACGCGCGGGGCCTATGCCGGGGGCGTCGGCTATTTCGCACCGGACGGATCGGTCGATAGCTGCATCGTGCTGCGCACCGCCGTGGTGAAGGACGGCATGATGCATGTTCAGGCAGGCGCCGGCATCGTGGCCGACAGCGATCCCGATTACGAGCTCAACGAATGCAAGGCCAAGGCTGGTGCGTTGATCGCCGCCGCACGCGAGGCGGTGCGTGTCGCGGGCGAACCGGGATTTGGACAATGAAGCGATTGGCTGCACTCACACTTCTGGCCGCCCTGTCTGCTTGCGGCGATCCGAAAGCCGGCGAGCCGGTGATCCGCACCGAAATCGGCAAGGGTTCGGAGGAGATGGCAGCGGCTCGCAAGGCGCTCTCTCCCTGCGAACATGTCAAGTTTGAGGATGTGCCGCTGACCCATTGCGTGGCCGATCCCGAAAAGCATCGCATCCACACGGCACTGAACGGTGCCGAGGGGCAGCCTTACCGTTCGCTTAGTGCCTATGCGAAATCTCTCGGCGACGATGCGGTCAACATAGCTTTCGCCATGAATGGCGGCATGTATGACGGGGCTGGTGAGCCGATCGGATATTACGTCGAAGACAGCGAGCGCTTGCAGGAGCTCAACCGCAATGACGGACCGGGCAACTTCCATCTCAAGCCCAACGGTGTGTTCTATGGCACAGATGGCAAGTGGGAGATCAGGACGGCTGACAATTTCTATCACTCGGTCGGCGACCGCCCCCAATTCGGTACGCAATCGGGCCCGATGCTTGTGATCGATGGCAAGCTCCACCCGGAAATCCAGGATGACGGCCCGTCCAAAGCGATTCGCAACGGGGTTGGCGTCGACAAGCAGGGCCGCGCGCATTTCGTCATTTCGGATGCGCCATTGAGCTTCGGCCAGCTCGCGCGCTATTTCCGCGACGAACTCGAGACACCCAATGCGCTGTTCCTCGATGGTAATGTCTCGGAACTGTGGGACCCGCTGGCTGAACGGCTCGATACGGGAGTATCGATCGGTCCCTTGCTGGTGGTAACCAACCGCGAGGAAGTGGAAGCAGAATGATCCTCGTCATCGACAATTATGACAGCTTCACCTTCAACCTGGTCCATTATCTGATGGAGCTGGGTGCCGAGGTGCGTGTCGAGCGCAACGATGCGCTGACGGCAAACGAGGCACTGGCGACCAATGCCGCCGGTTTCCTCATCTCGCCCGGCCCCTGTACGCCCAATGAAGCGGGCGTGAGCCTGGATCTGGTGGCCGCCTGCGCCGATGCGGAAAAACCGCTGCTGGGCGTGTGTCTGGGTCATCAATCGATTGGCCAGCATTTTGGCGGAACAGTCGAGCGTGGCGGGCTGATGCATGGCAAGACTTCGCCGGTCACGCATGATGGGACGGGCGTGTTTGCTGGCCTGCCCTCCCCCTTCATTGCCACGCGCTATCACAGCCTGGTGGTACAGAATCAGCCCGATGAGCTACTCGTCAATGCGACTTCGGACGATGGCTACACCATGGGCTTCCGCCACCGCGACTTGCCAATCCACGGCGTACAGTTCCATCCGGAAAGCATTGCGACCGAACATGGACATGCGCTGCTGGCGAATTTCCTCAGGATGTGCGGCATGGAGGCTGTCGAACAGGTATGAAGACGCTGCCTGACGCTCGTGTGCACCTGACCGAGGCTGAGGCCGAGGAGGTTTTCGGCTGGATACTCGATGGCGAAACCAGCGAAGACGAGATCGCGCGCTTCCTGGTCGAAATGACCGAGCGTAGCGAAACGGCGGACGAAATAGCCGGGGCCGCCCGCGCGCTGCGTGCTCGCTATATCCCTGTGGCGGGGCCTGCCAATGCGATCGACGTATGCGGCACTGGCGGCGATGGGCACCACACGCTGAACGTATCGACCGCGGTGGGGCTGGTTGTCGCGGCATGCGGCGTGCCGGTCGCCCGCCACGGCAACAGGGCGATTTCATCGCTTTCAGGCGTGGCAGACACGCTGGAAGTGCTTGGGCTCGACATGGCCGCAGCCGGGCGCACTGCGGAAAAGACACTGGCCGAAATCGGCATCTGCTTCCTGTTTGCACCCAACCACCACCCGGCGATGGTACGGATACAGCCAATCCGCAAGAAACTCGGTCGCCGGACGATCTTCAACCTGATGGGTCCGCTCTCGAATCCGGTGGGAGTACGCCGTCAGCTGATTGGTATAGCCCGCCCCGGCTACGTCTCGATCTATGGCGATGCGGCAGCGCGGCTTGGAACTGATCGCACCTTCATCGTATCGGGCGACGAGGGGCTGGACGAGCTAAGCCTGGCAGGCGGTAACGAACTGGCCAATGTGACGGGGCACGAGTTCGCCATGCAGCGCGTGGATGCAACCATGGCCGGGCTGGAGCACGCACCGCTCGAAGCAATCCGTGGCGGCGATCCGGCGCATAATGCAAAGGCGCTGGCCGCCCTTCTGGCGGGCGAACCGGGCGCCTATCGCGAAACGGTCAAGTTCAATGCGGCGGCTGCATTGATCGTCGCAGGCAGGACCGAAGATTGGCACGAAGGCGCGGCGATGGCCGCCGAAGCGCTCGACAGCGGCAATGCGGCTGATCTGCTGCAACGCTGGATCGAGCTGGCGAAGTGAGCTTGCTGCCATGAACAAGCTGGACGAAATCTGCGCCGCAAAGCGCGAAGAGGTTGCTGCGCGCAAGTCAGCAGCTTCCTTTGCTGATCTGGTCGCCAGGGCCAGCGAACAGAGCGTGCCGCGCGGGTTCGAAGCTGCCCTGCGCAAGGCAAGCGAAACCGGCTTCGGCCTGATTGCCGAGATCAAGAAGGCTTCCCCTTCGAAGGGTCTGATTCGCGCCGATTTCAAACCGGCAGACCATGCTCGCGCCTATCAGGCGGGCGGCGCGAGTTGCCTATCTGTGCTGACCGACGAGCCCTATTTTCAGGGCCATGCCGATTATCTGGTTGCGGCGCGCGCGGCCTGCACGCTGCCCGCTTTGCGCAAGGATTTCATGGTCGATCCATGGCAATGCGCGGAGGCGCGCGCGATGGGAGCGGACGCGATCCTGATCATCGTCGCCGCACTGGACGATGGCGCGATGCTGGAAATCGAGGCTGCGGCGCGCGAACTGGGCATGGATGTGCTGGTCGAAGTGCATGACGAAGCCGAGATGGAGTGCGCTACACAGCTTCGCTCGCGCCTGATCGGGGTCAACAATCGCGATCTCAAGACCTTCAGGACCGATCTTGCGACGACCGAGCGGCTTGCGCCGCTGGCGCCCGAGGGTGCGCTGCTGGTCGGCGAGAGCGGGATCAACAGCCATGGCGATTGCCAGCGGCTCTCGCGCTGCGGCGTGCGGACATTCCTTGTCGGTGAGAGCCTGATGCGGCAGGATGACGTCGAGGCGGCGACCCGGGCACTGCTTGAAGGATAGTCTGTCCTACCACGCAACTTTGCGGCATAGCATGTTGCATGATCTGCCCGGTTTTTCCTGCCCGATCCGCCAATTGCAGTCTATCTCCAAGCGGCAGACTTTTTGGTCTTAGAACAGTGTTCCATGTGTTCCATCCTGTAGGAATTGATTCGCGTAAGGTACTGAAAAACCTATGAGCAAGCGACTTACCCACCTCGACGAAACCGGTGCCGCCCATATGGTCGATGTCGGCGGCAAGCCGGAAACCTTGCGCAAGGCGATTGCGGGCGGTTTCATCCGGATGAGCGATGATGCGCTCGCCGCGATCAAGGCGGGCGATGCGCCCAAGGGCGATGTGCTCGGCACCGCGCGTATCGCCGCGATCATGGCGGCGAAAAGAACCGCCGAACTTATCCCACTATGCCACCCGCTCGGCCTCGATGCGGTGGATATCGACTTCGCCTTCGAGGATACAGGCGTCCGCGTGACCGCCACGGCATCGCTGACTGGCAAGACCGGGGTTGAGATGGAAGCGATGGTTGCCGCTTCAACCGCGCTCCTCACCGTCTATGACATGGCCAAGGCGCTCGATAAGGGCATGGTGATCGAAGAGGTGCGCCTGCTCGAGAAATTGGGCGGCAAATCGGGCCATTGGCACGCAGAGGCCGACCCTGCAGCGTAAGCCGGCTGCCCCGGATTGAACATCACACCCCTGCCAGGCCCAAAGTTCGATAGCTGTTCAAAAATGGCGGAATTGCTTGACTTGGCGATTCTTGTTGCCTAATTGTTCCGCATTCGTTCACCTTAATTATGGGCGAATGGAACAGCGACCTGGGGCGACCAGAGGAGGTTTTCGCCATGCTGACGGCAAAGCAGCACGAATTGATCCGCTTTATCCAGCAACGTCTGGAGGAAACGGGCATTTCCCCCTCGTTCGAAGAGATGAAGGAAGCGCTGGATCTCAAGAGCAAGTCGGGCGTTCATCGCCTCATTTCCGCTCTGGAGGAACGTGGTTTCATCCGCCGCCTGCCCAATCGCGCTCGCGCGCTTGAAGTCATCAAGCAACCGGAAGATGTGACTCCTGCGGGACGTAGCCTGCCAACCAATGATGCGGTTGCCCGGGCGGTCTCGCCTGCCCCTGCAGCTCCCGAACCGGCCAACGACGTGATCGAGATACCGCTCCATGGCCGGATCGCTGCCGGTGCGCCGATCGAAGCGCTCGAAGGGCAAACATCGATGCCGGTTCCTGCGGCTCTGCTCGGCCCCGGGGATCACTATGCGTTGGAAGTTTCGGGCGATTCGATGATCGAAGCGGGTATTTTCGATGGCGATTACGCGCTGGTCCGTCGCACCGATACCGCGCGTGACGGGGAGATTGTCGTTGCGCTGGTGCGGAACGAGGAAGCCACGCTCAAATATCTGCGCCGTGAAAACGGCAAGGTTCGGCTCGACCCGGCAAACGGTATGTATGATCCACAGATCTACGATCCGCATGAAGTTGTGGTTCAGGGTAAGCTGGCTGGGCTGTTGCGCCGCTATCACTGAGCGGTCTCGGGCGTAAGCACTAGTCTTCCCCGCGCCACCAGCCATGCTCACCCTGTGCCGACGCGACCGTATGGATTTCATGCTTCTCCAGCACGATGGCGAGTCCGCCGGTGCGTTCCAGCAAATCCCTGTCTGCCTTGAGCCATCGCGGACGGCATGAGGATGGCAGCCAGCGGTCGGCAATCACGATGTCGGACCGTTCGCATGCAGCGGCCAGGGCGCGCTCTTCGACCCTGATCTTGTTGCGTGCCATCAAAACGGTCCATCTGCGTCCACCACGCTCTATTCCCAGAATGCAAAATTCAGGGCTGCAATGCGCGCCGGGCCAATCCTCGATCATGATCGGATCACCCTCGACACCTGCCAATTCGAGCAGATTCTCGCTGGCGTAGTTCGAACGGCTTTCGCGAAGTGATACCAGACGCTCTCCATCCATGGTGATGCCCACATGCCGCCCATCGCCGGAAATGAGGACATCCGGAACTGGCGTCATCAGCAGCATAATTGTGGCAATAGCGGCAGGAACCAGGCTCAACAGCCTGCGCCGCCCCCGCCACAGAGCGAGCCACAAACCGCTTCCGATGAACAAGGCGAAGGTGAGCCCGCTCATCTGCGGCATCAGCTTGACCGCGCCAGGCTGTGCGGCAGTGAAATGCGCGATGGCCAGCAGCAGTTCGAGCGACTTGCCCACCAGCCACCATATTGGCGCTCCGATTCCGACAGTGTCGAGCAGTAGCGCCAGAGCGACCAGTGGCATGGAAACGAATGTGACGAGCGGGATCGCGACGACATTCGCCAGCGCGCCGTAGACACCTGCCCGGTGGAAGTGGAACAGCACAATCGGCATCAGCGCGATTTCGATCACCAATCCCGTGACGAGCAGCATTGTCCCGCGCCTTACAAGCCAGCCTGCCCAGCCCTCGTCATGCGGCTCCAGAAAGGTGCGAACAGGCCCCGAATTGTGCAAGGCGACGATAGCGAGAACGGCAGCGAAGCTCATCTGGAAGCTCGGCCCGATGAGCGATTCGGGCCACAGCAGCAGCACACAGAAGGCAGCAACTGCCACCATTCGCAGCGATAATGCCTCGCGTCCGAGCGCCAGCGCTCCCAGGACCAGCAGCGCAGCGATGCAACTTCGCACAGTCGGCACTTCCGATCCGGTCAGCAGCGTGTATCCGATCCCCGCCAGCGCCCCGCCAACTGCCGCCACCACCGGCAGTCTGACGCGCAGGGCAAGTGCCGGCCACAGCGCCAGCAGCTTGAGCGAGAGCAGATAGGCAGCGGCGATAACGGCGCTCACATGCAGCCCACTGATTGAAAGCAGGTGGGTCAGCCCTGCATCGCGCATTGCGTCATCGTCCGCCTCGCTGATCCCGCCGCGATCGCCGCTGGCGAAGGCTGCCGCAATGGTACCGGGCGACCCGCTCAACTTGTTGCGGACGTGGAGCGAAAGCGCCCGTTGCACTTTAGCAAGCCACCCCTGCCTGTGTTCTGCCGGGCGCACGACTTCGATATCGCCGATCATACCTCCAGTGGCGGAAAGACCCTGGAACCATGCTGCACGGGCAAAATTATAGGCTCCCGGCAGCATTGGTGGCGCCGGGGGCATCAATCGCGCGCGCAACCGGATGATGGCTCCTTCGGCGATCGCATCGTTCGCATGCTCCAAGGGCACGTTGACGCGGACCTTTTGTGCCTTGCCTGCCTCGGCATCTCGAATCGCAAGCGTCAGGCGGATCCGGTCGAGAGCAGGCTGGTCGTCACGGTCGAGGACGTAACCCTGGAGTGGAACCACCATGGGCCGCTCGATCGGTTCTGCGCCGACCGTTTCGGATCTCAGCCATATGACCGCGACACCTGCTGCAAACAGCAGCCCTGCTGATACGGCTGCCATGCGCAGATGGTTTTGCGCGAATCCACTGCTCCCCAATGAAGCGCCTGCAAGCGCGACGAGCAAGCCTGCACCGATCGCCATGCCCCATTGCCAGGGTGCGGCAAGCACGAACCAGGCGGCAATTCCCAGGGCAAATCCCACCACCATCCACGGTGCACGGTCGAATCCCGCCTGGTCGAGGAATTGTTCGATTGCGCTCGCCGCACTGGACAAGCGAGCGCCAGTGCGCCAAGTGCGCTGCACTGCAGCATCGCCGGTCCCGGCGTTGCCCCCTGCGGGTCCCACTGGCGCGTGACGTGTCGCCATGGGGTTATTGGAAAGGATTGAAGGACTTATGGCAAGCGAAAGCGGCCCAATCGGTGGCACAATCGTCACCCGATTTGCGCCCTCGCCTACCGGATTCCTGCACATTGGCGGCGCGCGTACCGCGCTGTTCAACTGGCTGTTTGCGCGCCATAACGGCGGCAAAGCCCTGCTGAGAATCGAAGATACGGACCGCAAACGGTCGACTCAGGAAGCGATCGACGCAATCATCGACGGGCTCGACTGGCTTGGCCTCGATTTTGACGAGGATCCTGTCTTCCAGACGGAACGCGGTTCGCGCCACGTCGAGGTGGCGGAGAAGCTTCTCGCGGCCGGACATGCCTATAAGTGCTTCGCCACGCCCGAGGAACTCGAGGAAATGCGCGCCGCACAGCGCGCTGCCAAACAGCCGCTGCGCTATGACGGTCGTTGGCGGCACCGCGATCCTTCGGAAGCGCCGCTGGGTGCGCCCTTCGTCGTCCGGCTCAAGGCGCCCGATGATGGTGAAACCACGATTGAGGATCAGGTTCAGGGCAAGGTCACCGTTCGCAATGCGGAACTCGACGATTACATCATCCTGCGCGCGGATGGCACGCCAACATACATGTTGGCGGTTGTGGTCGACGATCACGACATGGGTGTGACACATGTGATCCGCGGCGACGATCACTTGAACAATGCCTTCCGGCAACTTCCGATCTACCGCGCAATGGACCAGATCGAAGGCAATTGGCCCGATCCGATCTATGCCCATATCCCGCTGATTCACGGCAGCGATGGCGCCAAGCTATCGAAGCGACATGGCGCACTTGGAGTGGAAGCCTATCGCGACGAAATGGGCATCCTTCCAGAGGCGCTGTTCAACTATTTGCTCAGGCTTGGTTGGGGACATGGCGACCGAGAGGAAATTACTCGCGATGAGGCAATTGCGTTGTTCGGTCTCGACCATGTCGGAAAGAGCCCTTCGCGCTTCGACCTGAAGAAGCTCGAAAACCTCAACGGTCATTACATCCGCGAAGCGGACGATGCCCGCCTGGCAGGGCTTGTCGCCCCGCGCATGGCAGGCGAAGTGGATGTCGGCTTGCTGGCTCAGGCCATGCCTGTGCTCAAGACGCGTGCCCGCAACATGGACGAATTGGCGGAAGGAGCGGCCTTCCTGTTCAAGCAAAGGCCGCTGGAACTGACCGAGAAGGCTGCAAATCTTCTGACAGACGATGCGAGGCAGCTGCTCGGGGTGATTTCGGCGCGCTTGAAGGCCGAAAATCACTGGACAATCGAGGCACTCGAAGCCACTACGAAAGCAATCGCCGAGGAACTGGAACTGGGCCTCGGTAAGCTCGCGCAACCCATGCGCGCAGCCCTTACCGGGACGACGACCTCGCCTGGTATTTTCGATGTTCTGGTCCTGCTGGGACGAGATGAGGCGCTTGCTCGGCTAGACGCGCAAGCTGCGACTGCGGGCTGAGCGCAAGCAACAGGTTTAAGGAGACGAACTTTGGCGGATAAGCAGGCGAAGCTGGAACTGGGCGGTCAGTCCTATGATTTCCCAATCCTTGAAGGCAGCACCGGCCCCGATGTGGTCGATATCCGGAAGCTGTACGGCCAGACTGGCGCTTTCACCTTCGATCCGGGTTACAAATCCACCGCCTCCTGCGAAAGCGCGCTGACCTATATCGACGGAAACGAAGGTGTCCTGTTGCACCGCGGCTATCCGATCGGGCAGCTGGCGGAGCATTCAAGCTTCATGGAAGTCAGCTATCTGCTGCTGAACGGCGAGCTGCCTTCAAAGGACGAGCTGGACGACTTCACCTATACGATCACACGGCACACCATGCTGCATGACCAGATGCGGCAGTTCTATCAGGGTTTCCGCCGCGATGCCCACCCGATGGCGGTGATGTGCGGCGTGGTTGGCGCGCTTTCCGCTTTCTACCATGACAGCACCGATATTTCCGATCCGCATCATCGCAAGATTTCCAGTCACCGACTGATTGCCAAGATGCCGACCATCGCGGCCTGGGCTTACAAATATGCGATCGGGCAGCCTTTCATGCAGCCGGATAACTCCCTTAGCTACACCGGCAATTTCCTGCGCATGACTTTCGGTGTGCCGGCCGAGGAATATGAGATCGTACCCGAGGTCGAGCGGGCGCTTGATCGCATCTTCATCCTTCACGCCGACCACGAACAGAACGCGTCCACCAGCACGGTACGCCTGGCCGGGTCGTCAGGTGCCAATCCTTTCGCCTGCATGTCGGCGGGTATCGCCTGCCTGTGGGGCCCGGCGCACGGCGGTGCCAATGAAGCTGCGCTCAACATGCTGCGCGAGATCGGTACGCCCGACAAGATTCCGCACTATATCGAGCGCGCGAAGGACAAGAACGATCCGTTCCGCCTGATGGGCTTCGGACATCGCGTCTACAAGAACTACGATCCTCGTGCGACGGTTATGCAAAAGACCGTGCGCGAAGTGTTCGAGGCGCTGAAGGTCAAGGATCCGGTGTTCGAGACTGCCCTGCAGCTTGAGGAAATCGCTCTCAACGACGACTACTTCAAGGAAAAGAAGCTGTTCCCGAATGTCGATTTCTATTCCGGCATCATTCTTTCCGCGATCGGTTTCCCGACCACCATGTTCACCGCGCTGTTCGCCCTTGCCCGCACCGTGGGCTGGGTTGCGCAGTGGAATGAGATGATCTCCGATCCCGGCCAGGTCATCGGTCGCCCGCGCCAGCTTTACACCGGCCCGACGCAGCGCGATTACGTGCCGGTCGACAAGCGCTAGGCGGAGGATTTCCCGATGGGACGCAAGATCCTGAGATTTGCGATGCAGGTCGTCGGGGTCGCATTGGTCCTCTCGGGTGGACTTTGGGCGCTGCAGGGTTTGGGCATCGTCATGTGGCCGGCTGAAAGCTTCATGCTGGCAGACAGGTCATGGGCGGTTTACGGTTCCATTACCGCGGCAATCGGCGCGCTGCTTTTCTGGCTAGCACGCAAAATCACGAATTAGGGGAATGGGGCCATGCGGCCCCGCCCCAATCAGGCAGCGGGTAAGGTAAGCGTGAAGCTCGCGCCCTTATCCGGCTCGCTTTCGAGCGTGAGCGTGCCCCGCATCGCTTCCGCAAGGCGGCGCGAAATATAGAGCCCCAGCCCGGAGCCGCCGTCACCGGCACGGCCAAGTCGTTCGAATTTGGCGAATACGCGTTCCTGCTGTTCTGCAGTCATGCCGGGACCCTGGTCGCGAATGACCAGTCCAGCCTCATCCTTGCCGCCATGGACCAGTTCGATCGAAACCTCGCTGCCGGATGGCGAATAATTGATCGCATTTCCTATCAGGTTCAGCAGGATTTGCAGGACACGGCGAAACTCGCCGATGGCCACGGTTCCTCCGCCACTTTCGGGCAGGTTCAACGTGATAGACTTGTCCTGCGCCTTGACCCCTAGAATGCCCGCAGCGCGCCGGGCGGCGTCACCCAGATCGATCCGTTCCTTCGCGACCGAGAAGTCGTCTGCTTCCACAACTTCGAGATCGGCCAGATCGTCCAGCAGTGCCGAGAGGTGCTCGCCGGCGCTCGCTATGTCTCCGGCGTATTCGCTGTATTCCTTGCGCAATGGGCCGGCAAGCCGTGCGCGGATCGTTTCGGCATTGGCGATGATCCGCTTGATCGGCTGGCGAAGGGCCGGTGTCAGGGCCTCCCCGATCAGCCTGGCATGGGTTGCATCGTCAGCATCGTCTTCTTGGCCTGAACTGATGGGCAGCGGTCGATCGGCGACAAACAGGAGCTCGAAACCAGGTGGATTGCCGCTTGTGTCGCTTCCTGTCGGAAGCAGGCGGACGGTCCAGTTGCGCTCCGAGCCGGCGATCCGGCAATGCGCCCCATCGAGCAGGCGCCAATGGAGCGGTTGTCGGTGCTCGATACCAATCAGTTCGACATAATCGGTCCAGATCTTGCCCGGATCAGAGCGGATTTTCCGGAAAAGCAATTGCAGGTCTTCTGCCGCGCTTTCGACCGCCTTGACGTGTTGGCTGGAGTCTAGCCTGGCCACAAGTTCGGCAGTGCTGCGGTCAATCGCGTCGATCCTCGCAAGAGCTTCGCGTTCGTCCATTCCTGACGCGGATTCGCGCTGCCAATTATCGATCAGCAATTCGCAGACGGCACCGTCTTCTTCACCGCTCAACGGATTGATTCGCACGAATGCGGTGACATTGCCTTGCCCGTCGAAGGCGGAAAACTCGCGCGCCATGCGCAGGCCCATCTGGCGGCCTTGGCGCACCAGCTCGAGCAGTTCGGGAATGGCGATCAGGCCGGGAATTTCTCCCCCGCAGCGCTCTTGCAGCTCCGCCAATGGTTGATCGGCGCTAAGCAAATGATCCTGCGCATCGGTGAGCCCGCGCGCGGCCAGGATGGAATCTTGGCTCGCCATTTGGCCTATTGCTCCGGACCGAAGGATGAGCAGCCCAGCAAATCTGCCGCTTCGGCCTGGCCGATCTGGTCAAAACCCTCGGGAAAGGGAAAGTCAGGTTGGATCAGCAGCAATTGCTGCGCAATTTCTTCGGGCTTTGCTCCTGCAGCGCGAAGGCCAAGCGCCAGCCGCGTTAGCTGGCTGGGATGGCATGACAGGACTACCAGCTCGCGCGGCTGCTTCGACAGGCTCGCGAGCGCGCTGGCAAACAGCGCGAGCCCGGCATGTTCGACCAGCAAACCCGCATGTGCGCCGCTCTTGAGCTTGGCGACAAGGCGAGTGAGCAGGCCCAATCTGCCCGCGCTCTCGTCATATTCGGCGCGTAGCAAGGCTTCTGCCTGCGCCATTGCTGCGGCGTCTGCATTACGGGAGATCGCCTTCCAGGCCTTGAGCGCCTCGTGAAATATTTCCGCAGGCAGTTCGGCCAATGGCAGTCCCATCCGGCGATGCGCCTGGATCCAGCGTGCCTGTGCGGTCATCGCAGCCATGGCCAGCTCCGCTACACTCTCGTCATCCGAAGCAATCAGTTCCTGCATCAGAGGCGAGAGCACCTGGTCTGACACACCGCGTCGCTCGAGTTCTTCTGACAGCGCACCTTCGATCGCAGCCGCAAAGCAATGGCTCAAGACCGCACTGTTTGCGGCAAGGCCAATGGCGAGCCTTTCGCAGGCTTCGTCGCTCTCCACTGGGTCCGGTTGAAGGGAGGATGCGCGCCCTTGGGCGTCGAGTAGCTGGCCGGCACAATCGCTCAGCATTCCGCGAAGATGTGCGACGATGCTGTCGCTTATCAACGAATGCCCCGATCCGGCTAGCAGATGACCAAGAACAGGCGGAATCGATCCCAGGGCCCGATCGCCCCGCGCCAGCTCGCGGCGCAATTGCGCCCCGGCCTGCGTATCGCCTGTCTTGTCCATCACACTTTCGCTCATCGTACGCACATAGCGCAGCGTGGTTAATTGCGCGTTATTGGCGTTCTATCGCGCCAGATCAGACAAAAACCGAGGGCAATCAGCACAATCAGCGCCATGGCCTGCGACGTCACGCCGAACCATGCCGCCGGAGCGAGCAATGCGGCGAGCATGATTCTGTCGTTCCACAGCGCGCGCAAGGAACCCGATACGAGCCTTTCGGACAGTCTAAGCATTCCCACCATCACCAGCGGCAGGAACAGCCGCTCAGCGAGTGTGAAAGGAACAGCAGGCAGGGTCAGCGTTGCGATGGCAGAAATATCGAACAAACCATTGGATATTTGCGTGAAACGGCGCTGGGCCGGCTTACCGAATAAGCGCGAGCGAATGTCACGCAAGCCCTGCCCGCAAGCGAGCGAAAAGGCGCCCAATCCCAGCAACAGGATCGCCCAGAAGGATTGCTCGAATGCTGCCAGCCCTATCGCTGCAGTGCTCGCCAATGCGCTGAGGCCCAGCGCGGCCATCGGCCCTTTCTCAAGCGCGCCCGGCGCAAGCTTGCGTGACAGCCGCTGGGCCAATGCATTCCCGGGGCCGATCCAGGGAGCAGAGCTTGCGCCGCGATTGAGCAGTGCATTCTCGCGCGCAACCAGCTTTTCCGGTGCATCCGCCAGCATCAGGTCTGCGCTATCCAACCGCTCCTTGTCGATGGGGATGACCGGCGTCCCGGCTTGCAACGCGAGACGCAGCAGCAGAGCGATCGTATCACTATCGGGAGGCATTTCAGCCAGTTTCTCGGCGATATTGGCACGGGTTATAAGAAGGCCTGCCCAGGCATATTCCGCGTCGATCCGCTCGAAGCCGGCTGCGATTCCAGCCTGTGCGGGCAGTGCCGCCACACCTCTTCGATCGGCGAAGCTCGACGTGGCCAATGCCCTGTCGATCACCAGCCCATCTGCAATGGCGACCAGTTCCTGATCGGCCGAAACGAGCCCTACCAATTGCAAGGGGCCACGAATGAGGTTGAATTGAAGACCGTCCGCTTCTGCACTGCGCTGCAGATCGATCAGCTCAGGGCCTGTGCCTTCACAGATGCAGATGATCCTCTCGCAACCCAGCTCGCGCGCCAGATCGAACTGCCAGGCGATCACCTGCCGTCCGCCGAGATTCTGGAACGCCTGGACTTCGCCAGTCGGCGTTCGCTCTGTCGCTGATAGCAATGCAGTCCGCAAAACGGCGTATCCCCGCTGTTGGTGGGGGATTTTCTAGGATGAAGCAGGGGGCGCTGCCAAGCGGCGAACGCGCCTGGAGTGTCAATTTGCCGCGAATTTGTCGATTACGGCTTCGATCTTGCGGACCACGGTGGGTTCACCGGGTGCGCAAACCAGTGCTTCCTCGGCCAGATCACTCAACTCACCCGCATGGAAGCTGGCTGCAAGACCCTTCAAACGCATCGCAGCGACCACCCAATTGCCGTCGCAACGGGCTCGCTTGAGCAGGTCGAGTTGACGCCGGGCGCTTTCGACGAAGGCAAGGCGCAACTCGGCCATCAGCGCGGCATCGTCGCCTGCTGCGGCTGCCAGAGTCATGTCGAGAGCGCCACTTTCAAAAGCCATAACGGTGGCAATATGCCACACAAGGTTAAAGCGGGGTTTAACCTAACGAGAAATGCGCTAGAATCGCTCGATGACCGGAGGATCTCATATTCGGGCTGTCGGCCCCGAAGCCGCGCAGGATGCGCCCTCTCAACCAACTGATAGTCCGGAAGATGATTCGCTCACTCTGGGCGAGGAATGGGCCGAGGATTGGGAAGGTGAAGATCTTCAGCCTCGGGCGCGCTGGCAATGGTTGTTGCCGTCAATGGCCCTTCTTGCGGCTGCGGGGTGGACCGCCTTCTATGTTTGGGCATTCCGGGGCGAAATTCTGGCAGGCGGAACGCTGCAGCAATGGACGGGCTGGATCGTCAACTGGACCGTGCCGCTGTTGCTGATCGCCAGCCTGTGGCTGCTGGCTATGCGCAACAGCCGTCGAGAAGCATCGCGATTCGCCGATACTGCAGCTCTGCTCTCGCGAGAGGCGGCGGAGCTTGAAACCAGGCTTGGTGTGGTCAATCGTGAACTGAGCCTCGCGCGTGAGTTCCTCGGCTCCCAATCGCGCGAGCTTGAATCGCTCGGGCGCGTTGCCAGTGAACGTCTTTCGAACCATGCCGAAGAACTGAGCGGTCTCATCTTCAGTAATGGATCGCAGATCGATTCGATCGCAAGTGTCAGTGATACTGCGCTCATCAATATGCAGAAATTGCGTGACGACCTGCCGGTCATTGCCAATTCGGCCCGCGACGTTTCCAACCAGGTCGGCAATGCCGGGCGGACGGCGCATGACCAATTGGGCAAGCTGATCGCGGGCTTCCAGCGCCTCAATGAATTCGGACAGGCCAGCGAAAAGCAGGTCCAGTCGCTTTCGGGCAGAATCAAGGCGTCGCTCGATACGTTCGAGAACCAGCTTGATGGACTCGACGGACTGGCTAGCCAACGTTTTGAGACGCTCAAGGAGAAGAGCGAGGAGTTCCGCGCCGATCTGAACAGCCGCGAAGTCGATGCGCTGGCCGCCATGCGCCACCGTGCGGATGAGCTGCGCGCCGGCATTGCCGCCATGCGCAGCGAATTGGCGCAGGAAGAGGAACGTAATTTCGAAGCATTGCAGGCGCGGATTGCGAACTTGAGCGCGGATAGTGATGCGCTTTCAGCCAAGCTGCGCGAAGCCGACCAGGCTGCCTTTGCAGCGATGGGTGCGGCGAAGGATCGACTGCACCGTGAGATCGGCGAAGTCGTTGCCAATCTGGACGAGCTCGATGCGAAGGCCTTCGAGACTGCGCAGCAACGAATTGCGGCGCTCAAGGAAGAGGCGGGCCGGTTCGATGGCTTGCTCGAGGCGCGAGACGTCAAGTTCAACGAAGAGATCGCGCGCAGGCAGGATGCCTTCGACACGCGCGAATCGCAGGCAACCGAAGTGTTGGCACAGCGCCTGGCTGAACTGGACGAGAACCTTGCGGAACGCCGCGAAGCACAATTGGCCGAAACCGAAAGCCTGGTTGCGCATGGTGAAGCGCTGGCGGGTAAGGTGCAGGAACTAAGCTCGCTGTTCGAAAACATTTCAGCGCAGGCAGAAAGTGCAGAGCAGCGCATTGCCAACGGATTGAGCGGGCTTTCCGGCAAGGCCAATGAAAGCTACAGCACGCTTGAGGCCACTGGCGCGACGATCGCTTCCCTGACCGAAGCAAGCATTCGACTGCTGGAGATCATTCAATCGGGCGCGCGCCAGAGCCGCGAAGACCTGCCTCAGGCCATCGAAACCGCGTCTGCCGCGCTCAGCGGTGTAGAGAACCGGGCGATGATGTTGCGCAGTTCGATGGAGGAAACCGGCCAGCACGGTTCCGCACTATCCGACTATGTGCTTGAAACGCAGGGACGGATCGATGCCGCGGGCAATTCGATCGAACAATTGTCCGCGCGTCTCGATCAGCACACCGAAGGCAGCCTGGCACGAATTGAAACCATCCGCGAGAGCCTCAACCGCCTGGGACAGGAAAGCGAGAGGTTGGCGATCCATTCGCGTGAAGAATTGCAGAAGGCAATCGAAGATCTTGTCTCAGCGGCACGTCACGCCTTCGACATGATCGATAGCGGAGCCGAAGAGGCAGTGGGCAAGGCAGCCGAACGCATCGGTGGGCTTGCCGGCGAAGCGATCGAGCGCTCGATCCGATCCGAAGGCGACGAAGCTATCGGAAGGTTGGAGCAGGCCGCTGCCAATGCCTCCGGCGTCGGGCGCGATGCAGCTATTCAATTGCGTGACCAACTTGCCAAGGTCAACGAGCTGGCGGGGAACCTTGAGCTGCGCGTCAATCGCGCCCGCGAACTTGCTGAAGAACAGGTCGACAATGACTTCTCACGCCGCATGGGACTCATCACTGATAGTCTGAACTCAAACGCGATCGATATCGCCAAGGCGTTTTCGCAAGAGATTACCGACACTGCCTGGGCCTCTTATCTAAAAGGCGATCGCGGGATATTCACTCGCCGGGCCGTGCGGCTGATCGACAATGCCGAAGCGCGCGAGATTGCGGAACTTTACGAGACCGATGACATTTTCCGCGAACATGTCAGCCGTTATATTCACGATTTCGAGGGAATGCTGCGCTCGCTGTTATCCACGCGTGATGGCAATGCGCTCAGCGTTACGGTACTCGGTTCGGACATGGGCAAGCTCTATGTCGCGCTGGCTCAGGCGATCGAGCGCTTCCGGAATTAGCTTCCGCGCCGCGAGGGCAATGTTCCAATGAAATCGAAGTCGTCAACTTCGACCCAACCATTGTTGTAATTGAGGACGAAGAGTGCGGTGATGACCGCCGCAATCACACTCGCGCGAAGGGCCAGCCGCCCGGGACGAAAATTGGCGGGCGCACTATCGGCCTGACCGGGAGTCTTTTCGACACCCATCTCTTCATGTGTCCGCACCCCGAATGGCAAAGATACGAAGGCAACCAGCACCCAGATCAGGAAATAGATTGCCAGGATCGAGGTCCATTGCATCAGCTTCCCCCCGCAAGCGAGATTACGCGCACCTGCGGTCGCTTGCCGCACCAGCGTTGAGCGGCACGGCGTGCGGCCAGGCGCGCTGCCTCCTCGATATCGTCACGATCGCGCGCAGCCCTGCCCTTGAGTGCTTTTACCGCAGCTACGACGTCACCCGCGGCCTCTTCCAGGAACTCGGGCATGTCTTCATCGAGCGGGATGCCAATTGCTTCAATCGTCGGGCGCAGTTTCTCGTCGAGCACCACGAAAATAACGCCGTCACGCGCCAGCCTGCGCCGCATGGTGATCGCTTCGCCATCGGCCGGAGCGATGATATCGCCATCAAGTACAAGGCGCCCTGCCCTCACCTCCGCCAGCTTGCCGGGTTCGCCGGGCGCTATGCGAACGATGTCGCCATTTGCCTGTACGACGGTACGGGGAATGTCACGGCTGCGGCCCAAACGGCCCTGCTCCTGCATGTGCCGCATCTCGCCATGAACAGGAACGAGTAGCTGCGGGCGGAGCCATCCATAGAGTGCTTCAAGCTCAGGTCGACCGGGGTGACCGGAAACGTGAATCTCGCTCTGACGGTCGGTCACCATTGTGATGCCTCGCGCCGCAAGCTGGTTCTGGACCCGGCCTATCGAAATCTCGTTACCGGGAATCTGGCGGCTGGAAAACAGGACGACGTCGCCGCTGACCAGATCGATCGGGTGCGAACTGTCGGCAATGCGAGCCAGCGCGGCGCGCGGTTCGCCCTGTCCGCCGGTGGCAACGACCAGTACCTCGCCGCGTGGCAGCGCCATGGCCGTGTCGAAGTCTACCGGATCGGGGAAATCGGCGAGATAGCCGGTGTCCTGCGCAACGGCGATGATCCGTTCGAGCGAGCGCCCCGCAACGCATAGCTTGCGCCCGGTCTCGCGTGCCACATCGCCTAATGTCTGCAGCCGGGCCACATTGGATGCGAAGGTAGTGACCAGCACACGCTTGCCGCTGTGCTTGGCAACTTCCTCCATCAGCCCGCGATGGACAGCGCCTTCGGAGCCGCTGGGATTGGGATTGAATACATTGGTGCTGTCGCAGACCAGCGCCAGAACGCCCTCATCGCCGATCGCAACCAGCTCTTCTTCCGTGGTCGGCTCGCCAATGATCGGTTCTTCGTCGAGCTTCCAGTCGCCCGTGTGGAACACGCGTCCATGCGGCGTGTCGATCAGCAGCGCATTTCCTTCGGCAATCGAGTGCGCCAACGGGATATATGTCACCGTGAAGGGTCCGAGCTCGATCTTGCCGTGATCTTCCTCGATCACATTGAGTACGATCTCGCTGGTCAGCTCGGCTTCTTCCAGCTTGCGCAGGACCAGATCGGCGGTGAACGGTGTGGCATAGAGCGGCACGCCCAGTTCCGCCGCGAAATAGGGTACCGCGCCGATATGATCCTCATGCGCATGGGTCAGCACGATTCCGAGCAGATCGTCAGCGCGTTCTTCTATGAAATCGAGATCGGCGAAAACCAGGTCGACGCCGGGATACTCATTGCCTGAGAAAGTCATCCCCAGATCGACCATCAACCATTTGCCGTTACAGCCGTAGAGATTGACGTTCATGCCGATTTCGCCCGAGCCACCTAGCGCCAGGAACAGCAATTCGTCTTCGGGAGTGAAGTCTTTTTTCATTCAGTTGTTCTCGGTCAGGCTGACACGTTTTCCGCCAGGATGGCCAGGCCTTCCAGCGTCAGATCTGCATCGACCGCGTCGAACATGTCGGTGTGTTCATCGAACATGATCGCCAGGCCGCCGGTCGCGATCACCTTTGCCGGGCGCCCGATCTCCGCCTTCATGCGTGCAATCAGCCCTTCGATCATCGCGACATAGCCCCAATAGACGCCGATCAGCATCTGGTCTTCCGTATTGCGGCCGATCACGCTGTCATTCGCCGGGTGCTTGATCGCGATCCGAGGCAGCTTGGCGGTGTTGTTGACCAGCGCATCGAGCGAAAGATTGATACCGGGAGCGATGATCCCACCTTTGTAAGCGCCGTTGAAATCGACCGAATCGAAGGTTGTGGCCGTGCCGAAATCGACCACGATCAAATCGCCTTCGTATTTCTCGTGCGCGGCGATGGTGTTGAGCGCACGATCCGCGCCGAGCGAATTCGGTTCTTCCACATCCACCGCAATGCCCCAGTCTGCCGGTGCCTGCCCTGCGATCAGCGGGGTCACTCTGAAATATTTCTCGGCCAGAACAGTCAGATTGTGGATCGCGCGCGGGACCACCGATCCGACGATGATCTGGGTAATGTCTTTCTTGGCGAAGCCTTCGATATCGAGAAGGTGGATTAGCCAGACGGCGTATTCGTCGCCCGTCCTGCGTGGATCTGTGGCGATGCGCCAGCGCGCCTTGATTTCGCGCCCTTCAAACAGAGCGAAGACCACATTGGTGTTTCCGACATCGGCGGCAAGCAGCATGGCTGATCCTTCAGGCGAGCACTACGTCGCCCGCGTGGATGGCACGGACAGAGCCATCTTCCAAGCGCAGGCGCATATTTCCGTGTGCATCCAGCCCTGCGAACCCGCCTGAGGAAACGGTCCCATCGGGCTCGTGGACGCTCACCCTTGTCCCTTCGGGCGTTCCCGCTGCTGTCCAGCGGCGGATGAGCGGTTCGAGGCCGAACGTGCGCCAGCGTTCGACTTCGCGGTCGAAGGACGTGACAAGGCGCTGCGCGAAATCCTCGGCATTCGGGCTTGCCGTGACATCGCTCAGGGCCACGGTCTCGCGATCAGGCAGGTCCGGCGCAATGGCGAGGTTCACACCGATTCCGATCACAATCGCGTTCTGCTCCGCCTCCAGCAGGATCCCGCACAGCTTTGCTCCGCCCAGCAGCACATCGTTGGGCCATTTGAGGCGCAAGGCAGAGGGGTCCGGGCAGAACGGCAGCACCGCTTCATAAACTGCGAGTCCCGCAACCAGAGCCAGCGTCGGTGCCGGGGGATCGCTCTCGACACGGTGGATGACGGTCGAGCCCATGAAATTGCCGGCGCCGTCAAACCACTCGCGGCCCTGGCGCCCTTTCCCGGCCGTCTGACGCTGTGCGACGAGCCAGTGCAATTCTGGCACACGCTCGCCCGCCCTGAGGCGCGCAAGCAGGTCTGCATTGGTGGAGCCGGTTGTTGAGACGGTCTCGATCAAGGTTCGCCCACGGCCCGCTGTCGCATCACATGCCCAGGAACAGTGTGCTGGCCGCCTTGTCTGCCAGATCGACCAGCGAAGGCGTGAGCAGGTAACCGAGCGGCGATACGATCGCGGCGCAGATCAGCAGTACGGCCCAATGTCCGGCTTCGCTCTTGCCCGTCACGACATTCGCAGGCTCGTCAAAGAACATCACTTTCACGAACTTGATGTAATAGAACGCACCGATCACACTGGCGGCAATGGCGATCGCGCCCAGCGCGACGAGCCCTGCATCGACGGTCGCCTGGAACACCACGAACTTGCCGTAGAAGCCCAGCAGCGGCGGGATACCCGCCAGGCTGAACATCAGCAGCAGCAGGCACCACGCGAGCAGTGGACGGGTCATCGAAAGGCCGCTGATATCCGCAAACGTCTCGTAGAGATTGCCTTCATCGTCACGCAGCATCAGCAGTGCAGTGAAGCTACCCAGCGACATTGCGACATAGATGAACAGATAGACCAGCATCGCGCTTGCGCCGTCAGCAGTGGCAACCGCCAGGCCGAGCAGAATGAAGCCGACATTGTTGATCGAGCTATAGGCAAGCAGCCGCTTGAGGTTCTCTTGCCCAATGGCGCCAAGCGCACCGATGATGATCGAGAGCAGCGATGCGGCGATCACAATCTGGCGCCAGGCGTCCGCCTGGCCGCCAAACACTTCCAGCGCAACGCGCGCGGTGAGCGCCATCGCTGCAACCTTGGGTGCGGTGGAGAACAGCGTCGTCACCGGCGTTGGCGCGCCCTGATAGACGTCCGGCGTCCACATGTGGAACGGAGCGGCGGAAATCTTGAATGCCAGACCGGCGAGCACGAAGACGATCCCGAACAGTGCGCCCATGCCCAGATCGCCGCTCAGCGCGCCCTGCATCGCGGCAAAACCGGTGGTGCCGGTGAAACCGTAAAGCAGGCTGATGCCGTAGAGCAGGATGCCCGACGCCAGTGCGCCGAGGACGAAATATTTGAGGCCCGCTTCGGCCGATTTGCGATCGTTGCGCAGGAATGCCGCGAGGACATATGACGCCAGACTGTTGAGCTCCAGCCCGACATAGAGCGTCAGGAAGTCGCCTGCCGATACCATGATGCTCATGCCAAGCGCCGCAAACAGTACCAGGACCGGATATTCCGCACGCATCGCGTTCAGGCGTGTGAAATAGGCGGGCGAGACCATCAGCGCACCGATCGAAGCGAGATAGATTAACGCCTTGGCGAATGCAGCAAAGGCATCGGCCCGGAAGAGATCGCCGAAAGCCGCTGCATCGGCACCCATTGTGCCGCTATGAAGTGCCGGGATGATCTGCAGCCCAGCCCCGAACAATGCCGTCGCGGCCAGAATGCTGATCGGGCGAGCGAGCTTGTCGCCACCCCATGCCGCGACCAGTACGAGCATCAGGCCGGCCAGGCCAAGCGTGATTTCCGGCGCAATCAGAGCAAGGGAGGTTGCGTAGTCCATTAGTGACCTCCCTCCGCTTCACCGTGGCCGGGAGTTTCTCCTTGGCCTTCTCCAGCCTCTTCGCCATGAGCGATCTCATTGGCAAAGTGGCCGGTCGGCTCGCCTATTGCGAGCTGACTGTCTCCAGCAGGAGCGGCGCGTGCCACGCGCGCATCCAGCGCGGCGATATCGGCCCGCATCGGGGCGAGGAAGCTCTCCGGATAGACGCCCATCCAAAGCACAGCCGCCGCGATCGGAGCGAGCATCGCCCATTCGCGCGCATTGAGGTCAGGCATGGCGGCGGCGTCGGCGTGCTTTTGCTCGCCAAATGCCACGCGGCGATAGAGATAAAGCATGTAGGCAGCGCCCAGAATGATACCGGTGGTGAGGATCAGAGTCGTGAAGGTCGAGACCTGATATGCCCCGGCAAGGCTGAGGAACTCGGCGACGAAGCCGCTGGTACCAGGCAGGCCGATGCTCGCCATTGTGAAGAGCATGAAGAACAGCGCATATTTGGGCATGTTGATCGAGAGGCCGCCGTAACGGTCGATCTCCCGCGTATGCAGCCGGTCGTAGATCACGCCCACGCAGAGGAACAGCGCGCCCGAGACAAGCCCGTGGCTCAGCATCATCATCATCGCACCTTCAAGGCCCTGTACGTTGAAGGCAAACAGGCCCGCCGTCACGATCGCCATATGCGCGACCGAGGAATAGGCGATCAGCTTCTTCATGTCGTGCTGGACCAGAGCGATCAGGCTGGTGAGCACCACCGCCAGCATGGACAGCGCGAAGATCAGCCAGGTGAAATCTGCGGAAGCTTCGGGGAACATCGGCAGGCTGAAACGGATGAAGCCATAGCCGCCCATCTTCAACAACACGCCGGCCAGGATAACCGAACCTGCCGTGGGTGCCTGCACGTGGGCATCGGGCAGCCAGGTGTGAACCGGCCACATCGGCATTTTCACCGCGAAGCTGGCGAAGAAGGCCAGCCACAGCCATTTCTGCGCTCCGACCGGGAAATCATACTGCATCAGCGTGGGTATGTCGGTCGTGCCCGCAGTTCCGACCATCCAGAACATGGCGATCAGCATCAGCACCGAGCCGAGCAGTGTGTAGAGGAAGAATTTATAGCTCGCGTAAATGCGGTTTGCCCCGCCCCACACACCGATGATCAGATACATCGGGATCAAGCCGGCTTCGAAGAAGATGTAGAACAGGTAGAGGTCCTGCGCTGCAAACACGCCGATCATCAGCGTTTCCATGATCAGGAACGCGGCCATGTACTCACCGACGCGATGCTTGATCGAGTCCAGGCTGGCGAGGATGCAGATCGGCATCAGGAAGACCGACAGCGCGATCAGCATCAAAGCAATACCGTCGATGCCCAGCGCATAGCTGAAGCCCGAAAACAGTTCCGCCCGCTCGACGAACTGCCATTGCGGCCCGCCGATCTCGTAATTGGCCCAGAGCACAATGCCGAGCGCCAGATTGACCAGCGTTGCCGCCAAAGCCGCAATGCGCGCGGCGCTTGCATCGAGGAAGAAACATGCAATGCCCGCGAAGAGCGGGACGGCAAGCATCAGCGAAAGGATGGGAAACCCGTCCATCAGAAAAGCACCCATGTTATCGCTGCGACAAGCCCGATGAGCATGATCAGCGCATAGCTATAGAGATATCCGGACTGGACCTTCTTCGCGGCAACGGCGCCCTGTGCGACCACCCAGGCCGCGCCGTTGGGGCCGAAGCGGTCGATGATGCCCACGTCCCCGCGCTGCCAGAACTGGCGGCCGAGCCAGAAGGCAGGCTTTACGAAGACGATGTTGTAGAGTTCGTCGAAATACCACTTGTTGTAAACGAAGCGGTGGACTGCGCTGAACTGCGCAACGAACTTGGCCGGGATCGAGGTGTTCTTGATGTAGGCCCACCACGCGGTCACGAAGCCCAGGGCCATGACGATGAAGGCAGCATATTTCACAAGGACCGGGACAGCGTGCATCTTGTGGATCAATGCTTCGTTGTAGAAGATCGACCCGGCCCAGAAGCTCGCGTCGTCCAGGAAGGACGGCGCAAAGATCTGCCCCGCCGCGATCGCACCCAGCGACAGCACGCCCAGCGGGATCAGCATCGAATAGGGGCTTTCATGCGGATGGTAGCCGCCGGTGGTGTCCTCGCCTGCCTGGGCCGGGGTCTTGTGTACCGAATGCTGGATATGCTCGCTTTCGATCCAGCGCGGCTTGCCAAAGAAGGTCAGGAAGACAAGTCGCCAGCTGTAAAAGCTGGTCAGCAATGCAGCGAATACGCCCATCCAGAAGGCGAATGTTGCCATGTCTGTGCCACGCGCAAATGCGGCTTCGATTATCGCGTCTTTTGACCAGAAACCGGCAAAGCCAGCATGTAGGTCGTAAATACCAAGACCGGTGATCGCCAGCGTACCCGCCGTCATCGCCCAGAAGGTCAGCGGGATATGCTTACGCAGGCCGCCGTAATAGCGCATGTCCTGTTCGTGATGCATCGCATGGATGACCGAACCTGCGCCGAGGAACAGCAGCGCCTTGAAGAAGGCGTGCGTGAAGAGGTGGAACATGGCCGCGCCATAGGCACCGACGCCCGCCGCGAAGAACATGTAGCCGAGCTGCGAACAGGTCGAATAGGCAATCACCCGCTTGATGTCCCACTGCGTGGTTCCGATCGTCGCGGCGAAGAAGCAGGTTGCGGCCCCCACGAAGGTCACCACGCCCAGCGCAATCGGTGCCGTTTCGAACATGGGCGACAGGCGGCAGACCATGAACACGCCTGCGGTCACCATGGTCGCGGCGTGGATCAGCGCGGAAACGGGCGTCGGGCCCTCCATCGCGTCCGGCAGCCAGGTATGGAGCCCCAGCTGAGCTGACTTGCCCATCGCGCCGATGAACAGCAGGATGCAGAGAACATCCATTGTCGGCAGGCGGTATCCCAGGAAGCCGATGGTCGCGCCGGTCATGCCGGGTGCGGCAGCCAGAATCTCGGGGATCGAAGTCGTCTGGAAAACCAGATAGGTGCCGAAGATACCGAGCATGAAGCCAAGGTCGCCCACGCGGTTGACCTCGAAGGCCTTGATCGCAGCGGCATTGGCGCTCGGCTTCCTGAACCAGAAACCGATCAGCAGATATGATGCGAGGCCGACGCCTTCCCAACCGAAGAACATCTGGACGAGATTGTCGGCTGTCACCAGCATCAGCATGGCGAAGGTGAACAGGCTGAGATAGGCGAAGAAGCGCGGCTGATCCGGGTCTTCCTCCATATAGCCCCAGCTATATAGGTGTACGAGCGCGGAAACGGTGGTGATCACCACCAGCATGACAGCCGTCAGCGCATCGACACGCAGGGCCCAGTCGAATGTCAGCGTGCCCGAATGGACCCATTGCAGCACCGGCACAACGCTCGCTTCGGCATTGCCGCCGATAAAACTCAGGAAGATAGGCCAGCTCAGCCCGCAGGAGATGAACAGCGCGCCGGTCGTCATCGATTTGACCACCGTGTTGCCAAGCGCTCGATTGCCGAGCCCGCCGACAATAGCCGCGAGCAGGGGCAGGAAGACGATGAAG
This sequence comes from Altererythrobacter sp., assembly GCF_050299635.1. Lineage (NCBI taxonomy): Bacteria > Pseudomonadati > Pseudomonadota > Alphaproteobacteria > Sphingomonadales > Erythrobacteraceae > Altererythrobacter > Altererythrobacter sp. The sequence continues at coordinate 2,318 of NZ_JBNKWF010000010.1, read as the reverse complement.
AGGATCCACTGCACTGGTGCTTACCCCTTCATCCGATGCGCATCGTCAACCGCGATAGTGCCGCGGTTGCGGAAGTAGATCACCAGGATCGCAAGCCCGATCGCAGCCTCACCTGCGGCAACTGTCAGCACCAGCATGGCGAAGACCTGCCCCACCAGATCGCCCATAAAGGCACTGAAAGCGACCAGATTGATGTTCACCGCCAGCAGGATCAGCTCGATCGCCATCAGGATCACGATCACATTCTTGCGGTTGAGGAAAATGCCGAGCACGCCCAGCACGAACAGGGCCGCGCTGACGATGACGTAATGTTCGATGCCAATCACAGCTCGACCCCCTTACCGACTTCCGGCTGCTTCATCACGGTTGCCTCTTCAGGACGACGGCTGACTTGCTTGCTGATCTTCTGGTGTCCGCGCGCGCCGCCTGGCCTACGGCGATGCGTCAGCACGATGGCGCCGATCATCGCGACCAGCAGTATGATGCCGGCGACTTCGAACAGCAGCACATATTTGCCGTAAAGCAGCGCGCCGATGGCTTCGAGATTGCTTTCACCCATCGGGGTGGCCGAGGTGCCATCCGGCGTGCCGAGCTTAAGCCCGCCCGCGTTCCAGGCGAGGATACCCATCAGCATTTCCGCCAGCAGCACCAGCGCAACCGCCAGGCCGAGCGGGAAGTTCTTCACGAATCCGGCGCGCAGTTCTGCGAAATCGATGTCCAGCATCATCACCACGAACAGGAACAGCACCGCGACTGCGCCGACGTAAACGATCACCAGCAGCATCGCAATGAACTCTGCGCCGAGTAGCACCATCAACCCCGCTGCGTTGAAAAAAGCGAGGATCAGCCACAGCACCGAATGCACCGGATTGCGCGACATGATGACCATCACGGCGCTGGCGATCAGCAGAATTGCAAACAGATAGAAGGCGATTGCCTGGATCATTGTCGCGGCCCCCTATCGATACGGCGCATCGGCTTCAAGGTTCGCAGCGATTGCCCGCTCCCACTTGTCCCCGTTCGCCAGTAGCTTCGCCTTGTCGTAAAGCAGTTCTTCGCGCGTTTCGGTCGCATATTCGAAGTTCGGCCCTTCGACGATTGCATCCACCGGGCAGGCTTCCTGGCAGAAGCCGCAATAGATGCATTTGGTCATGTCTATGTCATAGCGCGTGGTGCGGCGGCTGCCGTCCTCGCGCGGTTCCGCCTCGATGGTGATTGCCTGCGCCGGGCAGACCGCCTCGCACAGCTTGCAGGCGATGCAGCGCTCCTCGCCATTGGGATAGCGGCGCAAGGCATGTTCGCCGCGGAAACGCGGGCTGAGCGGGTTCTTCTCGAACGGATAGTTGATCGTCACCTTGGGCTTGAAGAAATACTTCAGCGTGAGGGCATGCGCCTTCACGAACTCCCACAGGGTGAACGATTTGATCAGGTGCGCGACGGTCATGCGGTCGCTCCAAAGTGTCCGGTGGCCATCAGGTAGCCGGAAATGACGCAGACGAAGATCAGGCTCATCGGCAGGAACACCTTCCAGCCGAGCCGCATCAGCTGGTCGTAGCGATAGCGCGGCACGGTCGCCATGACCCAGCTGAACATGAAGAAGAAGAACACGATCTTGGCGAAGAGCCAGATGATGCCCGGCACGTAGTAAAGCGGCGCCCAATCCACGGGCGGCAGCCAGCCACCCCAGAACAGCAGCGCGTTGAGCGTGCACATCAGCAGGATGTTGGCATATTCGCCGAGCCAGAACAGCGCGAAGCTCATCGAGCTATATTCGGTCTGGTAGCCGGCAACGAGTTCGCTTTCAGCCTCGGTCAGGTCGAACGGGACGCGCTGCGTCTCCGCCAGCGAGCTGATGAAGAACACCACCCACATCGGGAACAGCAGCACATTGAACCAGTATCCGTTGACTACGCCCAGCCCATGGCCGCGCTGCGCCTCGACGATGTCTGAGAGGTTGAACGTCCCCGCCCACAGCACCACGCAGATCAGGATGAAGCCGATCGAGACTTCGTAGCTGATCATCTGCGCGGCGGCGCGCATGGCGGAGAAGAACGGGTATTTCGAGTTACTCGCCCACCCGCTCATCACCACGCCGTAAACCGAGAGCGAGCTGATCGCGAGGATGTAGAGCAGGCCAACATTGATATCCGCCAGCACCACGCCCGCATCGAAGGGGATCACCGCCCACGCAGCCAGCGCCACGGTGAAGGTCACGATCGGCGCAAGCAGGAAGATGCCCTTGTTTGCCGCGCTGGGAATGATGGTTTCCTGCAGGAAGACCTTGAGACCGTCCGCAAAGCTCTGCAGCAGGCCGAACG